>NZ_RDQG01000038.1 GCF_003697815.1 Halalkalicoccus subterraneus
TCGACGCCGGCGAGTACCTCGTCAACTTCGGGGAGTTCGTCGAGAACAACCACCCGCTCGCGCCGGCGTCCTATACCTTCGAGTGGTGGATCCAGGAGTTCGAAGAGAGCGAGGTGAACGTTCAAGCGCTCGCCGATTCCCCACGGATCGACCTCGAATCACCCGCCGTCGAGGAGGCCCTCGACTGGGCAACCGAGTACGACGCCCCGCTCCATCCCGAGTACACCTACCTCTGGCACGACCTTTCTACTACCCAGTTCGAGGCGCTCGGCGACGCCGTCGACGAGGGGACGGTCACAGCGGGCGAACTCGAACTGACTCGAACACAAGTGGTTCGAGAGGCACTCGAAACCCTGCTGGTCGAACACCGCCAGACCGCAGAGACCCTTTCAATACCCGAGTGGCGCGCGCTCGTCGCCACGATGGGCTTCTCCGAAGAGTTGACCCGCGAGTGGGACTCGCTCTCCGAAGCGGCCCACGCGTGGGACGGCGGACAAAACGCGATGAAGGCCGTCGAGGAGGTCGCACCGTTCGCCGTGCGGGAACGCGCCCCGACCCGAATCGGCAACCGGATGGGACGGCCCGAGAAGTCCGAGAAGCGCGAACTCAGTCCGGCGGTCCATACCCTCTTTCCGATCGGCGAGGCCGGCGGCCCCCAGCGCGACGTCGCGAAGGCCGCCCGGTACGCCCCCGACATGCGGGACAAACCCGGCGAAATAGAGGTGAGGGTCGGCCGTCGGGAGTGCGAGGACTGTGGCACCCACACTTTCCGTGGGGACTGTCCCGGCTGTGGGGCCAATACGTTCCCCCATTACGAGTGTCCCGATTGCGACAGGGAACTCGAACCCGACGAGGCCGGTCGGGTCGAGTGTCCCCGCTGTGAGGTCGCGGGCACGAGCGTCGACCGACGGATGATCGACATCGGCGACGCCTACCACGACGCGCTTGACGCACTCGGCGAGCGCGAGGGCTCCTTCGAGACGCTGAAAGGAGTCAAGGGACTCACGTCGTCACACAAGACGCCCGAACCGATGGAGAAGGGCGTCCTCCGGGCGAAACACGGCGTTTCGGCGTTCAAGGACGGCACCATCCGCTACGACATGACCGACCTCCCCGTCAGCAGCGTCCGCCCCGAGGAACTCGACGTTTCGGTCGATGAGTTCCACCGACTCGGCTATCACGAGGACATCGAGGGGGCCCCGCTTGAACACGCCGATCAGTTGGTCGAGTTGAAGGTTCAGGACATCGTCCTCTCGGACGGCGCGGCCGAACACCTGCTCAAGACGGCCGATTTCGTCGACGACCTCCTCGAGCGTTACTACGGCCTCGAACCGTTCTACGACGTCTCAGAGCGCGAGGAACTCGTCGGCGAGCTCGTTTTCGGGATGGCGCCCCACACCAGCGCTGCCGTGGTGGGCCGCGTGATCGGCTTTACGAGCGCCGCCGTCGGCTACGCCCACCCGTACTTTCACGCTTCGAAGCGCCGGAACTGTGACGGCGATGAGGACTGTGTGATGTTGCTGATGGACGGCCTGCTCAACTTCTCGAAGGAGTACCTGCCGGACAAACGCGGCGGGCAGATGGACGCCCCCCTCGTGATGTCCTCGCGGATCGACCCCGCCGAGATCGACGACGAGGCCCACAACATGGACGTCGTCGAGCGCTACCCCCTCGAATTCTACGAGGCGACCCGCGAGATGGCCGACCCCGGCGAGGTCGACATCAGGCTCGCGGAGGAGTCGGTCGGAACCGACGACCAGTACCGCGGGTTTGCCCACACCCACGACACCTCGAACATCGCGCTCGGACCGGACCTCTCGGCGTACAAAACCCTGGGATCGATGATGGAGAAGATGGACGCTCAGCTCGAACTCGCGCGAAAACTTCGCGCTGTGGACGAAACAGACGTCGCGGAGCGTGTCATCGAGTACCACTTCCTCCCCGACCTGATCGGGAACTTGAGAGCGTTCTCCAGCCAGGAGACGCGCTGTCTCTCCTGTGGGAAGAAGTATCGCAGAATGCCCCTCTCGGGCGAATGTCGGGACTGCGGCGGGGACGTGAACCTGACCGTCCACGAGGGGTCGGTCAGCAAGTACATGGACACCGCGACCCGCGTCGCCGAGGAGTACGGCTGTCGCGAATACACCAAACAGCGCCTGAAGATCCTCGATCGCTCCCTCGAAAGCGTCTTCGAGAACGACAAAAACAAACAGAGCGGGATCGCGGACTTCATGTGATCGAGCCGGCCGTTCAATTGCTCCCGACTTGTCCTGTTACGATCCGCCAGGCGGCGACGACCACGACGACGGCACCCGCAAGCGGCAGGCCGGCAATGACGGCCATCGCCAACGAGGAGACGAGGTTCCCGGTCGTGACGAACGTGACGATCGCATAGAACGCGAGCAAGAGTCCCACGAAGATCCCCCATTCGAGCCGCGTTCGCGGTGCGCTGACGTTCCAGTTCATGAGTGATACTAAACCTATATTCTACTGTATGTTTCGGCCTCTTCTACTGACCCACAGAAGGTTGATGCGTGTCCCGATCCTACTGACAGTTATGAGTTCAGCCGAACCGCAGGGGTTGCAGGCGTTTCCCGAGGCGCTCTCGACGCGCGAGACGTGGCTCGAACCGTTCGGGTGGTACCGCGAGATGCGCGAGAACGCGCCCGTTCGCTACGATTCCGACCGCAACTCGTGGGACGTCTTCCGGTATGCCGACGTCAAACGGATCCTGAACGACGACGCGACCTTCTCGGTCGATCCCTCGAAGGCGACCGAGTTCGTCGAACCCGAGGGCGAGGGCGCGGGACTGATCCTCGATACGATGCTCTTCGAGGACCCGCCGCGCCACGACGAGCTTCGGGGGGTCGTCGAGGACTCGTTTCGTCCGCGGGCGATCCGTGAGCTCGAACCCCGGATCAGGGAGCTGACACGGGAGATCCTCGACGACGCCCTCGAAGGCGAGGGCGAGATCGATCTGGTTTCCGAGTTCGCTTATCCGCTACCGGTCGTCGTGATCGCCGAACTGCTGGGCGTGCCCGTCGAGGACCGCGATCGATTCAAGGAGTGGTCCGACGCCATCGTCTCCTCGGCGGGCGACGACGAGGGCGGTGCGGAGTTCGCACAGCGCCAACAGGCGGTCCAACAGGAGATGGGGATGTATTTCCTCCAGCTTATCGAAGAACGCCGCGAGAACCCGCAGGACGATCTGATTTCGACGATCGCGACCGCCGAGATCGACGGCGAGCCCCTGCCCCGCGAGGAGGTACTGGGCACCTGTATACTGCTGCTCGTCGCGGGTAACATCACGACGACGAACCTGATCACCAACGCCGTCCGGTGTTTCGGGAACAACGGCCTGTTCGACGCCTACACCGACACGGGTAGGGTGCCGACGTCGGCCATCGAGGAGACGCTGCGCTACCGCGCGCCGGTGCAGGCGATGACCCGCATCGCGACCGAGGACGTGACCGTCGGTGGCGAGACCATCGCTTCGGGCGAGCGGGTGATCGTCTGGATGGGCTCGGCCAACCGCGACGACCGGCAGTTCTCCGAGGGCGACTCCTTCATCCCCGACCGCTCGCCCAACCAACATCTGGGCTTCGGCCACGGCACCCACTACTGTCTGGGCGCGCCGCTTGCCCGCTTGGAGGCCGAGGTCGCCCTTTCCGAGCTGTTCGACCGGCTCTCCCATGTCGAGTTCGCCGACGCGGAACTCGAACCGACCAGGAGCTCGTTCATCTACGGCGTCGAGTCGCTGCCGCTGCGATACTCCGTCTGAGGCGGGTCTTTATCTCCTATAGGGTCGAATGGATCCCCATGAGCAGTGGGGAGACACCGGACGAGGTGGACGAGGAGGAGCTCACCCGTATCGGCCTCGGCCAACCGGTCTTCGACGGGGACGGCAACCGCCTGGGAACGGTCAGGGGGTTCGACAGCGCGGGCTTCTATACTACGATGCGCGAGGGATACGAGGCCATGAGTGCCGAACACGCCCGTTCGGGCGGGGAGTTCGGGGAGGCCGAACTCATGTGGCGCTGTATGGAGTGTGGCGAGATGGGCCGCATCGACGAGGGCCTGCCTGAGGAGTGTCCCAACTGCGGCGAGTCCAGGGAGTCGCTGATGTACTGGACCGAGGACTGACGATCCCGACGGGAACCCGCGACGAGTCCTCGCCCTGTCGCCACCGTAGCGTTTTATGGACGGCCGTCGAACTCCCTTCATGGTCGGAGATAGCGGGGAGATCCCGGACGACGTGGACGACGACGAGATCGAACGCCTCGATATGGGCCAGCCCGTCTTCGACGAGGACGGCAACCGGCTGGGCAGCATTCGCGGCTTCGACAACGCGGGCTTCTACGTGACGATGCGCGAGGGCTACGAGGCGATGAGCGTCGAGCACGCCCGATCCGGCGGGGAGTTCGGGGAGGCGAACCTGATGTGGCGCTGCATGGAGTGTGGCGAGATGGGCCGCATCGACGAGGGACTGCCCGAGGAGTGTCCCAACTGTGGCGAACCGCGCGAGGCGTTGATGTACTGGACCGAAGACTGAGGGATGGAGGTCGTCGTCTTCGGTGCGGGGAGTTTGGGGAGCCTTCTCGGGGGACTGCTCGCGCGCGAACACCGCGTCACGCTGGTCGGTCGCGACCCCCATGTTTCCGCGATCCGGCGGGACGGCTTGCAGATTTCGGGTACGATCGAGACCCACGTCTCTCCGGATGCAACAACCGACGGGATCGGCCTCGAAGCAGATCTCGCATTGGTTACCGTCAAGAGCTACGACACCGACGAGGCCGCCCGAACTCTTTCTACCGGCGAGTTCGGGGCCGTCTGCTCGTTACAGAACGGGTTGGGAAACGAACAGCGCCTCGAACGCGAACTCGACTGTCACGTGCTCGCCGGTACCGCGAGCTATGGCGCCCGACTGATGGGGCCGGGCGAGGTCGAATGTACCGGGATCGGGAGGGTGGCCCTTGGCCCGCCCGATGGCGGCGGGAGCGTCCTCGCGGCGGAAGTCGGTGAGGCGTTCACCGAGGCGACCGTCGAGACGACGGTCGCCGCCGACATGCCCCGGCGCCTCTGGGAGAAATGCGCCGTTAACGCCGGGGTCAACCCCGTAACGGCGCTCACCGGGACGGAAAACGGCGCCGTTCTCGGCGAACCGGCGCGGCCGATCGCCCGTGAGGCCGCACGTGAGACCGCCCGCGTCGCCCGCGAAACCGGCGTCGATTTGCCCGACGAGGCGGCTACTAGCGCCCTCCACCGGGTCGTGCGGGCCACTAGCGAGAACACCTCCTCGATGGCTCAGGACATCGAGCGCGGCCGTCGGACCGAGATCGACGCGATCAACGGCTACGTCGTCGAGCGCGCCGTCGAGCCGGTCCCGACGAACGCGCTGCTGGTCGGTCTGGTGAAAACGTTGGAGAACTCGCGCGAGTTGCGTTAGAACGGCGCCTGCGGGCCTTCGTCCGACGACTCGTCGTCGGTGGTTTCGCCGGGGAACGAGGGGCTCATGCCGCCACTGCCGCCCATCCCGCCGTCGCCGCCCATGCCGGTTTCGGCGTTGACCTTGTTGATCTCGGGGATCTCCTTGACCATCCGGCTCTTGATCGCCTGGATCGTCATCGGCGAGATCCCACAGCCGCTGCAGGCCCCGCCGAGCTGGATCGTCACCTCGCCGCTCTCGCGGTCGAGGTTCTGGATGGCGGCGCTGCCACCGTGCATCTGGATCTGCGGGAAGTTGCGCCGCAGGAAGTTACTGATGCGCTCTTCGAGGTCGTCAGCTTCCTGCGTTTCGGTGCTCATATTCACGCATACGACGCGACCGTTCTTAGACCTTTGGACTGTCTCAGCGCTCGACCCCGAGCACCCGGTGAAGCTCCGCCTCGATCCGCTCGACGTAGACCTCGAGGATCTCGTCGAACCGATCGTGCTCGACGATCACGCCCTGTATTCGGCCGTAGGGGTCCTCTGGAAGAGCCACTGAGAACTCGCCGTGCACCTCGTCGTACTGCGGTTCGCTCTCGTTCAACACCTGCTGGTCGATCGCGTGGACCAGCTCGGAGTCGTAGCGCTCGTTCATCTGCTCGAAGGCGTTCTTGTACGATCGCTGGAGCTCGTTGAAGTAGTGGACGTACTTGTCCTCGAACTTCTCGGGGTCGAAGTCGGCCATACCGACCACTCGAACGGCGCGAGTAAAAACGGGACGGTGTCGATATTTCTGGTTCTATATCGTCCAGCGTGATTTATCAGTTGGTGGGATCGTTGGTTCGCCGCTCTCGTGCACTGGACCGACCTGGCGTCCCGTGATTCGACCATCGCGGACGCTACCGAGCGATCCAGTCTTGTCAGCAACTCCACGAGGAGAGTTACCGAAACCGTTGATCGGTCACCAGTGACGCCAGCGGCTCGGATACCTCCAGGAGCGCGGAACCGATCGATCCGCCGATTAGCGTGGACTACACCTTCCACCGGAACAGACCGCCGCTCGAACAGTCGCCGTTCGCACCTTCTATCGATATTAAACTCTATACCGAGATATACAATCTCGATCGTCGCGCGACGATCCAACGGGCGTATTACCCGTCCCCACGTACCCCACCGTATGAGTGCTACGATCGTGGAACTCGAACTCCCTCTCGAGGAGTTCGCCCTCTCACGGACGTTTTCGGAACTCGACGAGATAGAGTGCGAAGTCGAGCGGTTCGTCGCCCAGGACGCCGATCACGTCATGCCGTTCGTCTGGATCACCGGCAACGACGGCGATCGGATCAAAGCGGCCCTCGATCGCGACGAGTCGGTCGAGAACCTCGAACTCGTCTCGGAACTCGACGGCGAGTGGCTCTATCGGATGGAATGGGTCGATCACATCGAGACGCTGATTCAGATCCTCGTCGAGGAACAGGGCTCGATCCTCGCCGCGTTCGGCGACGAATCGGGCTGGCAGCTCCGGGTGCTTTTCGCCGAACGCGACGCGCTGTCACGAACCTACGACTACTGTCAGGACGCGGGACTCACGATAGACATCCGGAGCATCTACCAGCTCGACGACGGCCGCGAGGGCCGGTTCGGCCTCACGGACGAACAGCAAGACACCCTCGAAATAGCGTACGAACACGGCTACTTCGACGTTCCCCGGGAGATCACGCTCACCGACCTCGCGACGGAGATCGGAATCAGTCACCAGGCGCTCTCCGAGCGCCTCCGACGCGGCCAGAAGAGCGTCCTGAAGAACACGGTCATCATCGGCAGCGAGGACGAGTAGCTCACCGCCCGCGCGTGTACAGCACGACCAGTAGCGCGACCAAAACCACTTGTGCGAGTTTGTCGACCGCGTCGAGTACCCCGACCGTTCCGAGCGTCGGCCCCACGATGACGTACCAGAGGACGATCTGTCCCGCGGTAAACGGGATCCCCAGCAGGTAGACCAGCGGCCGGCGGTACTCCGCGAGTACGAGCCCGATCCCGACGAAGAAGCCGACACCGGCGACCAGGAAGCTCGCCCGTAGCGCGAGGGCGGGCACGATCACTCCCAGCAGGAGGTGGATCGCACCGCTCAGCGCCGCCAATGCGATCGCGATCCAGTGAACCGATGTCAACGGATTCGTGTCGAATCGTACCATATCCATCGTATAGTTGGCACGTACTTCGTTCTCACGCCAACTGCTCGCCGACGAGCCGATCCGCGTGGGCGACGAACGCTTCGATTTCGTCTTTCGGCACCGTCGCTCCGGCGGCGACGTCGTGGCCGCCCCCGTCGCCGCCGACCGCGCCCGCGGCCGTACCGACTACCGCCGAAAGGTCGAGCCCCCGGCGAACGAGGGCGTGTGTTCCCCGTGTCGAGACCTTCATGTGTTCCTCGTCCTTCTCGGCGAAGGCGACGATCGGTTTTTCCCTGCTGATGCCGTCCGACCCGAGCGCCATCCCCGCGACGATCCCGACGATCGTATCAGGGATCCGGTCCCCGGCGTCGAACCACTGGAGGTGTCTTTCGCTTTCGACGCCGGTTTCGTTCACCCACTGGAGCCCCTCCGAGAGGTTCCGGCGGTGGCTTCCCAGTAGCGTTCGGGCGGCATCGAGCGCCTCCTTGCGATCCCCGAGACAGATCGCGAGGCCCACGTCCGCCCGCTCGTAGCGCGCGGTCGCGTTCAACACGGTCGAGAACTCGCTCGCATCGCGAAGCTCGGTGCCGGACTTCTCCCCGACGAGCGTGTAGGTCGTCCCGGTCAGCCCGTCGATCTTCTCGGCCGGGACGCCGCTTGCGACCGCTCGACGGATCAGCGCGCTTACGACCGTTTTTCGCTCGTCCCCGTCGAGATCCGCCCAGCAGCGCCACTCGCGGTCCTCGCGCAGATCGAGGTCGAGGTCGTCGAGGAACCTGAGAGTTCCGTTGGCATCGCCCGAAATCCCCGGAATCCCGATGTCGCTCGTGTACTCCAGTAGTTTGGGGAGCGGCCGGGTCTGGGTTCCGTAGAGCGCGAGGTCGGTGTTCGCTTCGAGGACGCCCGCCTCGACGCCTTCTTCGACGATCGCCTCGTTCGCCCCGACGAGCCCGCCGTCGCTCGACTGCATGTCGCCGACCGCCCCGACGACCGCCAGCGCCGCGAGATCCCGATTGTCGGTGTCATCTTCGAGTGCGCGTGCGAGGAGATACGCGGTTCCGGCCCCCGAGAGCTCCGAGGCGCCGTTCAATCCCTCTAACAAGGGGTTACAGTGGAACTCGGTGTCGGCGTCGGCGGGCTGGTGGTGATCGCAGATCACGGGGGTGAAATCACCTCGATTCTCGTGCTCGGCGATGAGATCGAGCTGCCCGCTTCCGAAGTCGGTAAAGAGGACCGTCTCGGAGCGGTGGGTGGCAATCGTCTCCAGTTCGTCGGCGTCGAGCTGTTTCGCGAACGTCGTCTCGAAGGCGATCCCCGCTCTTTCGAGCGCGCTTGCGGCGATCCCTGCGCTCGTCAGCCCGTCGGCGTCGATGTGCGAGGCGAGCAACACCTCCTCGGACGCGGCGATCCGCTCCGCGCAGGCGCTCGCTCGCTCGTCGAGTTCGGGGACCGGGCCGGTCATTGCACACCCTTGGCCCGTCGTCGGGTATAAACTTCCGGAGTGAAGCGCCGACGTTAACCTCCGATCCCGCCTACCCGCACGTATGCTCTCGGATTCGACGGTGACGCTCCTCACGAAACTGCTGGTCGTGGGCCTGCTCGCGGTTTCGCTCGTCTCGACGGTTCTGACGGTCCGGGAAGCGGGTCCCGTCGCCGCACTGCCGGGATTGGTCGGCGTCTACGTCACGCTCGTCCTCGCGGTTGGCGTCCTCGTCACGGGTCTGCTCGATCCGCGCTTTCAGGTCGCGTTCGCGCTCGGGCTGACGGCGTTCGGGGTTTCGATGTACGTTACCGAAAGCGCCCTCGTCGGCGTCCTGTTCGCAGTTGTTGGCCTGTTCACGCTGGGAACGAAGGGCCGCGAGCTCGCATGAAGGCGAAACCGAAAAACGCCCGCCTGCCGTGGCGTCGGTATGAACGCCACCTACCCGCCACCGCTCTCCCGCGGCGACACCGTCGCCGTGATCGCACCCTCACACGCCGCCCCGAACGGCGCGCTCTCACGGGGTATCGAGCGGCTTCGCTCGTTCGACCTCGACGTCGAACTGTTCGACACTGCGACCCGCACCACCGAGTGGCTCCGGGCGAACCCCGAAGGGCGCGCCGAGGACGTCCATCGCGCGTTCGAGCGCGAGGATATTCGGGGAGTGATCGCCGCGTTCGGGGGCAACTGCGAACTCCAGATGCTCCCGTATCTGGATCCCGACCGGCTTCGTGAGAACCCCACGCGGTTTTTCGGCGCGAGCGACAACACTCACCTGCACCTGTTTCTCGACTCCCTCGGACTCGTTTCGTTTTATGGCGCCCAGCTGTTCCCCGATTTGGTCGCCGACCCGCGGATGCATCCGACCACCCGCGAGTACGTCGAGCGCGCGCTGTTCGAGACGCCCTTCGGCTCGCTCGAGCCCACTGGGGAGTGGACCGACGAGTACTACGACCTCGCGAGCGACCTGCCCCGCACCTGGTTCGAAAGCGGGGGCTGGCGCTGGCACAACGCGACCGAGAAAGTCCTCACCGCACCCGTGGTCGGGGGCTGTCTCGCGATGCTCGAATCCCAGCTGCTGACCGACACGCCCTACTTCACTCGCGAGAGCTGCGAGGGGCGGATCCTCGCGGTCGAGACCTCCGGGGAGACCCCCGAGCCCGCGGTCGTCGAGCGGTTCTTCATGGCGCTGGGCGAACGGGGGATGCTCGAGGCCTGTGAGGCGCTCGTCGTCGGCAAGCCAGAAACGCCTGGGGGCGACGAACGGGATAAATATCGCAGCCGCCAACGGCGTACCATTGCGAACACCGTCGACGAGTACGCCGACCTGCCGATCGTCTTCGACCTCGATTTCGGTCACCCCGCACCCGACCTTCCCCTCCCGCTGGGCGCCCCTATGACGATCGACCCGGCCGGGCGGGCGATCCGGTTCCCTCAGCCGCGATAGCTCGGGGCGGCCCGCTCGACGACGTCGCAGGCCAGTTCCTCGAAGCTCGCCGCGTCGGGAACGACGTCCACATCCACCCCCGCCCGTTCGGCCGTCTCGCGGGTCGGTCCCCCGATCGCGCCGACGACCGCAGTAGAAAGGCCCGTAATCGCCTCCTCGCGCAGCCCCCGCTCGGCCGCGGCAGCGAGGAAGTGCTCGACGGTCAGCGAGGAGGTAAACAGCGCGCCCTCCAACTCGCCGGCGGCGGCCCGCTCGGCCGAGACGCCCGATTCCGGCGGGCGGATCAGCCTGTAAAGCACCGTCTCATGGACGTACGCGCCCGCGTCGTTCAGCCCGTCGGTGAGGACGGAACTGCCGTGATCCGAGCGGGCGACCTCGACGCGTGAGCCGGCGACCTCGCTTTCGAGTGCGTGGACGAGCCCCGCGGAGGAGAACTCCTCGGGGATCAGGTCGACCTCGTAGCCCGCCTCCCGAAGCGCTCTGGCCGTTCTGTCGCCGATCGCACAGACGGCTCCCGAGTCCGACGGGCGCCAGCCCGCATCGGCCGCCAACTCGACGCCTGTCTTGCTCGTCAGGACCGTGTAATCGGTGTCTTCCCGTGGGGTCGCGCCCGTGGGCTCGACCGCGAGCATCGGGTCGGCTATCGGATCGGCACCGAGCGATTCAAGGAGGTCGACGGCTTCAGCGAGGCGCTCGTCGTCCGGCCGGAAGACGGCGATCCGTGTCTCCTGGCTCATCCGTCTCCCCCCGAGTTCTCCATCGAACCGTCCACTCCGTCCGCGTACAGCCCCGCGACCCCGCCTATCACCGTCACCGCGGGCGGCTCGATGCCTTCCTCGTCGCGCACCGAAACGATCGTCTCGAGGGTGCCCGCGACCGCCCGCCCGTCGGGCCAGGTCCCGCGCTCGACCAGCGCGACCGGCGTCTCGGGGTCCATGCCGGCCTCACGCAGCGCGCGGGTGTACTCCGGCAGTTTGCCGACGCCCATCAGCACGACGATGGTTCCGCCCGTCGCGGCGAGCGCCTCCCAGTCGACCGCCGATTCGTCCTTGGTTGGGTCCTCGTGACCCGTGACGAACGAAACACTGGAAGCGTGATCGCGGTGGGTGACCGGGATCCCGAAGACGGCGGGGGCGGCGATGGGCGAGGTGATCCCGGGGACGACCTCGACCTCGATTCCGCGCTCGCGGAGGTACGCCAGTTCCTCGCCCCCACGCCCGAAGACGAACGGGTCGCCGCCCTTCAGCCGAACGACCGTCTTGCCCGCGCGGGCGAGTTCGAGCAGTCGCTCGTTGATCGCTTCCTGACCGGTTCGCTCGCCGCCCGCGCGCTTGCCCACGTCCTCGCGTTTCTCCTCCGGGATCGACTCGATGATCTCCGGGCCTGGAAGCTTGTCGTGGAGCACGACGTCCGCGTCTTCGATCAACCGCTTTGCCTTCACCGTCAGCAGTTCGGGGTCGCCCGGCCCGCTCCCCACCAGATGAACGGTGCCGGTCATTTCCCGTTCTCCCCGGTTCCGTCCTCCTCGGTTCGTTCCGGATCGACCTCCTCCTCGCTCGCTTCGCGCTTTGCCTCCTCGATCAGCTCGCGGGCGCCCCGATCTGCGAGCTCCTCGGCGAGCTCGCGGGCGGCCTCCGCGTGTCGTTCGACCGGGAGGTCGCGAGTTACCGAGATGGTCGGCTCGCCCCCTCTGGCGAGTACCTGCACACGCGTGCGGACGTACTCACCCTGGATCACCGCGTGGATCCCGATCGGGGCGACACAGCCGCCGCCGAGCGTCGCGAGGACCGTGCGCTCGACGGTCGTCTCGACACGGCTCCGCGGGTGGTCGAGCGCGTCGTTGACCTCACGGGCGAGGTCGGTATCCGCCATCGCCACCGCGAGGGCGCCCTGGCCCGCCGCGGGGACGAACGACTCCACGGGAAGCTCTCTCGTGGGTATCTCCCGATCCAGCCCCGAGCGTTCGAGCCCGGCCGCGGCGAGCACGATCGCGTCGAACGGCTCGCTTCGCTCGAACGCCCGGCGCTCGCGCTCGGAGAGCCCCTCGACCCACTCCTCGGGCCGTTGGTCGAACGCCGGCTCGAAGTCCTCGTCCGTGTTGGCCTTTCGTTCCTCGTCGGCGGCGACCCGCCGGTCGTACTCCTCGTTGAGCGACTTCGAGAGCAGCTTTTCGACCCGGGTATCGACGTTGCCTCGCAGGGGTTCGACGGTCAGGTCCGGGCGCTGTGCGAGCAACTGGGCGCCCCGTCGGAGGCTGCCGGTGCCGACCGTCGCGCCCTCCGGAAGCTCCTCGAGGGTCGTCCCCTCTGGGGTCACCAGTCGGTCGCCGGGCGTTCCGCGTTTGGGGACGGCGGCGACCACCAGTTCCGACTCCTCGGTCGGCATGTCCTTCATCGAGTGGATCGCGCCCTCTACCTCTCCCTCCAGTACCTTCTCGTCGAGGCTGCGTACGAACGCCCCGGTCTTGCCGAGGCGGTGGATGAGTTCGTCGCTGATCCGGTCGCCAGTCGTCTCGACGGTGACGAGCTCGACCTCCCGGCGACGCCCCGAGAGCGCTCGCTTTACCGTCTCGGCCTGGGCGAGCGCGAGGTCCGATCCGCGCGTCGCCAGCCGAATCGGGTCCGATGGCGTGGTCATACCGGCGTTTCGGCCCCCGACGCACATATACTGCCGGTTATCGTCACCGCCGGCTTGTCCTCCCCGACCTCGCCACGAAACACACCTCATCCGACATTTACCCACCCTTATCCCGTCAGCCGTTTTGAACGAGACATGGGAACGATCGCGGAGCTCTCGGTGCCGACGACGGAGTTCGCGCTGTGCGAGACGCTCGCCGCCGTCCCCGACGCCGAACTCGAAGTCGAGCGCGTCGCCGCCCACGGCGAGCGGGCGCTCGTGCCGTTCGTCTGGGTCCGGACGAGCGAGTTCGAGCGCTTCGAGGCCGCTCTGGGGGACGACTCGTCCGTCGGGGAGTTCGAGTGTGTCTCGACGCTTGAGACCGAGCGCCTCTATCGGATGGACTGGGTGGGATCGACTCGCCTTCTGGTTCACGCCGTCCTCGAGGCTGACTCGACGGTCCTCTCGGCGACCGGGAGCGACGACCACTGGCAGCTCCGCCTGCTCTTTCCCGATCACGACGCGTTGTCGACGGTCCACGATCACTGCCGAGCGGCCGACATCGAGTTCGAGATCACCAGCATCTACGAGCTCGAAGGACAGCGCCACAGACGCTACGGGCTGACGGCCCGCCAGCACCGAACGCTGATCGAGGGGGTCGAACGCGGCTACTACGAGATCCCGCGCGAGCTCACGCTCGGGGAGTTCGCCGAGCGACTCGACGTCTCACACCAGGCGCTCTCGGAGCGATTGCGTCGGGGCCACCGAAACCTCATCGAGTCCGGGCTGATCGCTGGTCGTGAGCCCTCCGGGTTCGAAGAAATCGATCGCGATGGGTCCTGAGCCGGACGGTCTCCCGTACCTCGCTCAGGGGCGGCGAGTCTACCGGCGCGTATCGTCGTCGTCGAGCAACCCGTCATCGTCGTTGCCGACGGTATCGTCGTTGTCGTCCAACAGACCATCGTCGTCGGTGATGCCGGTGTCGTCCGTCGAGCTGCCGGTACCGACGCCGGCGCCCGTTCCGGCCGTGCCGGCCGATGCGAGGCGTACTTCGCCGCCGGTGACCGACTCGACGGCTTCTTCCTGCAGCGGATAGGTGTCCTCGTCGCGGTCGTCCCAGCCGAGTTTCGACTTGATTTTGTTCGTCAACCCGGGATCGGGGTCGACGTAGGCGGTACCGTGCTCGACATCAGCGATGATGCCGACGTCCTCGCCCTGGTCGTTGACGACGCTCTTGCCTTCGTCGTCCTCGGTGAACGTGTGTGCCATCGCGACAGGAGATACACTCGGCCCGCGTTTCGTGACGGCGCTTGCACCGGCAACCAGTTTATCAGTGATCCGCCACGAGTACCGCAGAACCGTCGAACGCCGCAGGAGATAGTAGGCCGCAAGCGGCGGCTGGACGGGGGGAACGAGCAGGCTGAGAAACGCGAGCCCGAGGTAGAGTCCGGGGTTTGGTCGCCAGCCGGTGGTCGTCGTGTGGACGTACCGCGCGTCCCGGTAGATCGCGACGGGAAACACCGCCAGTGCGAGCGCCCCGAAGGTCGCCGGGATCGCGACCACCGACGCGGGCAACGCCAGCACGTACGCGATCAGAGCCACGGGGATCCCCGACAACGATCCACTGAGCGAGGCGGCGACGAGGACCCACCACCCGTCCCAGCCCGGCGCGACCGCGACCCGTTCGTGTCGCCGATAGAGGTAGACGATCCCGACCAGCGGTGCGGAGACCACCAGCGCCGCGAGTGCGTACAGCTGGTAGTTCACGCGCCACGATCCGCGCTTGCGAAGGTGACGGCCGTCGAAAAACAGGCAGATCGGGACCCCGATCCGGATCGCCAGCCCGCCGACGCTCGCCACCACGAGGATGGTTCGTCCGACGAGGGGGTCGGGATGGTCCTGCAGCAGACCGATGATCCCGACGCCGATCACGGGCGGAAGGGCGAACAGCAGGGTTTCGAGCAGGCGATACCACGATCCTCGCTCCATCTACAGGGCGTGTTTGTACGCTTCGAGGGTCTCCTCGACGTCCTCCTCGGTATGCGAATCGCTCACGAACTGCGACTCGAACCCGTTCTGACTGAGGAATACCCCCTGATCGAACATCGCGGGCCGAAGCAGGCGGTTCCAGCGCTCGATTTCCGTCTTTCCGACGTCCGCGCCCGTCTTCGGACAGTGCGTGTAGCGCGCACAGTCGGTGCGCTGTTCACAGCCGCTCTCACACTGGCCCTCGCCTTCGACGGGTGTATCGCGCGTGAAGAGGACCTTGAAGACGCTGTCGGTCCCCGCGACGGTGTACTCGGGGGCCTGCTCGGCACAGATGTCGGTCAGGCCCGACCGTAACTGCTCGCCGAGCGCGTTCACGTGGTCGTAGACGCCGTTTTCGGCGGCGTACTTCAGCGTTTCCAGCCCCGCCGCCATCGTCACCGGGTGCCCCGAGAACGTGCCGGCCTGGAAGACGTCGCCCGACGGGGTGAACGACTCGATGACCTCCGCCCGGCCGCCGATCGCGCCGACCGGAAAGCCTCCCCCGACGATCTTGCCGAAGGTCGTTACATCGGGGGTGACGTCGAACTTCCCCTGTGCGCAGGCGAGCCCGCCGACGCGAAAGCCGGTGATGACCTCGTCGAAGATCAACAGCGAGCCGTGCTCGCGGGTGAGTTTTCTGAGTGTCTCGTGGTAGCCGTCCACTGGAGTGACGATTCCCTTGTTCGCGAGGATCGGCTCGACGAGCACGCCCGCGATCTCCTCGCCGCGCTCCTCGAAGACGCGCTCTACGGCTTCGGTGTCGTTGAACGGCACCGGGATCGTGTGCTCGGCAAAGGACTGGGGAACGCCCTTCGAACTCGGGGACGGATCATCGGAATCGCCCTCGACCAGCGTCGACTCCTGGGCACCGTGATAGCCCCCTTGCATGACGACGATCTTCTCCCTCCCCGTGTAGCCCCGTGCGAGTCGCACGGCCGAGACGGTGGCCTCAGTACCCGAATTGACGAAGCGGACCTTCTCGACGCTCGGAACGTGACGGGCGACGAACTCCGCGAGCTCGACCTCGATCTCGGTGGGCGCGCCGTACATCGGGCCGGCGCTGGCCTGTTTCTGGATCGCGGATTCGACCGACTGGGGCAGGTCGTGGCCCAAAAGCAGCGGCCCGAGCCCCATCACCCAGTCGATATACCGGTTGCCGTCGGCGTCGATGACGTGCCCGCCGTCGCCGCGCTCGACGAAGAAGGGGTACGGCTGGATCGAGGCTCTCACTGGCGAGTTCACTCCTCCGGGAAGGACCGACAGCGCCCTGTCGTACAGCTCGCGGGAGTTCTCGAGGGTCATACCCCAATTCCGGGTTTCGGGCTACTTAATCGGGACGGGTCGGCGTCGCGCGCGTCGCCGTCGCCTTGAACGAGACGACGACCGCCCGGCCGGGTTCGAGGCCGAGTCGCTCGACGCTCGCACGGGTCACGAGCGCGACCAGCACCGTTCCGTCCCCGACCCCGACTCGGACGTGGGCGACCGATTCGCCGCTCTCGACGCGTTCTACAGTGCCCTCGAATCGGTTCCGAGCACTCGTCTCGTCGGGCGCGGGCGCCTCCTCGGGCGGCGTCAGCGTGATCGCGTCCGAGCGGATCGCCACCGCGACTGCCTCGCCCTCCGGGGGAACGAGCGCGCGAACCTCCCCCGGATCGCACTCCACGACGCCGAGTTCGCCCTCGCGCTCGATCACCCGACCCGAAAGCACCGTCTCCTCGACGGCCGTCAGCCCCTCCGCGGCGGTTTCGAGGCGGTCGAACCGTTCGAGCAACTCGCGTGCCCCGTCGGTGAGCGAACTCCCACCGCCGCCCGACCCGCCCCGTTGGCGTTCGACCAGCGGGCCGAGCGCCGCCTCCAGTTCGACGACCCGGCGCTGGGCGTGCGCGTAGGAGCGTTCCAACTCGCCTGTAGCCGCGTGGATCGAGCCGTGCTCGGCGATCGCACGGAGCAACTCGACGTCGCGGTCGGTGACGACCTCCTCGTCGACGGCCAACCCCGTTTCGACCGCGCTGCGGACGTCCCGGTCCTCGTCCATGGGATACGCTATCTCCGACGGACGGGGGGATCAATCCAGCGATCAGTAGTGCGCTATCGGACCTCGAAGCGCTCCGAGAGGCGGACGTCCCGCGAGGAACTCCCCACGAGCAGTTCGAACGCGCCGGGTTCGGTCACCCAGCACTCGGATTCGTCGTCGTAATAACCCAGATCGTCGGCGTCGATACAAAGCGTGACGGCACACCGTTGGCCGGGCTCCAGCGTGACCTTCTCGAAGGCCGTGAGCTCCTTCGGTGGACGCTCGACGCTCGCTTCCTCGTCGCGGACGTACGCTTGGACGACCTCCTTTCCCGCCCGATCGCCGGTGTTCTCGACGTGGAGAACGGCGTTCACCTGCCCGTTTCGCGGGAGACGACCGGGGTCGACCCGCAGGTCCGAGTATTCGAAGTCGGTGTACGACTCGCCGTGGCCGAACGGGAACAGCGGTTCGACCCCGCGCTCGTCGAAGTCCCGGTAGCCGACGAAGACGCCCTCGTCGTAGTACACCGTCCCGTCGACGCCGGGGTAGGCCTCGGCCTCGTTCGGGAGGGTCGCGACCGCGCCGGGCAGGTAGTCCTCGACCGCCGCGGCGAACGTCACCGGCGTCTTCCCGGAGGGGTTCGCGTGGCCGAAGAGCAGGTCCGCCACCGCCCGGCCTCCCTCCTGACCGGGGAACCACAGTTGCATCAGTGCCGATACCGAGTCGAGCCAGGGCATCGCGACCGGCGACTCGGTGTTCAGGAGGACGACCGTTTCGTCGGTGGCCTCCGAGACGGCGTCGATGACGGCGTTCTGGTTGCCCGGCAGGTCGAAGCGCTTGCGGTCGTCGCCGTAGCTCGTATCGGTCTTCGCGAGGACGATCGCCACGTCGGCGCCAGCGGCGACCTCGGCGACGGTCTCGATCGCGCTCGGGCGGGTCCACTCGACCGTCACGGGCGCGCCGCCGTCTGTCTCGACGCGGACCGTGTACTCCTCGCCAGCCGACAGCTCGGTTGCGACCCGCTCGGTCTTCGGCCCGGCGAAGCCGCCGCCGAGGTTCTCGACGACCGCCTCGCCGTTGACGAAGAGGGTGCTCTCGCCCTGACTCGTGAGAACGAACTCGAAGGCCCCCGACTCCTCGGGGCTGATCCGTCCTTCCCACTCGACCGAGACGGCCTCGCCCTCGAAAGCGATCTCGGACACCGTCCCCGTTTCGCTCGGCGAACCCGAGCGGTCATCGCTCTCGTAGTATGCGTAGGTGAAGCCGTCATCGGGCGCCAGCGGCTCCGACTCGTCCGGCGAGGCGGTCGTCACCGACACGTCGGCGACGCTCTCGATTCCCTCGACGGGGCCGACGTCCCTGATGGGATCGACCGCGTCGCTTCCCCCGACGCTGTTGACGAACGTCTCGGGCTCCCAGCCGATCAGCGCGACCTCGTCGATCTCCGTGTCGTCGAGCGGGAGCACGCCGTCGTTTTCTAGGAGAACGGTCCCCTCCTTGGCGATCCGGTGTGCGAGGTCGAAGTGGTCGTCGGTCCCGCGTACCGGGTCGTGGCCGAGTCGCTCTCCCGAGAGCGCGCCGATCGCCTCCTGGGAGCGCAGCCCCCGCTCGACCATCCCGTCGACGACCGACTCGTCGAGTTCGCCGTCTTCGACCGCTTCTTCGAGTGCCTCGCCGAAGTACTCCGCGGCGGGCATCTCGATATCGAGCCCGTTTTCCGCGGCGTCGACGGTGCTGTGGGTCCCGCCCCAGTCGGAGACGACGAACCCGTCGAAGCCCCACTCGCCCTTCAGCACGTCGCGCAGCAGTTTCCGGTTCTCGCTGCAGAACGTGCCGTTGACGCGGTTGTACGCGGGCATGACCGCACCGGCATCACCCTCCGTGACGGCCGCCTTGAACGGTGGATAGTAGATCTCCCGAAGCGCCCGCTCGCCGACGCTGACGTCGTGTTCGGAGGTCGAGAAGTAGTCCTCGACGCCGCCGGTTCCCCGCGTCTGGTTGTACGCGACGAAGTGTTTCAGCGTCGCGATCACGCCCTCGGACTGGACGGCGCCGGTGTAGGCCGCGGCCATCGCCGCAGCTAGGTGTGGATCTTCGCCGTAGGTCTCCCCGGCGCGGCTGTGAAGCGGCTGACGGAAGACGTCCATCGAGGGGGCGAGGTGAACCGAGACGCCACCGTCCTTGGTCTCGCGTGCGATCGCTGCCCCCTGTTCCAAGACCAGGTCGGGCTCGAACGTCGCGGCCGACGCGACGGGGTGGGGGAAGTCGGTCGTCGGCTCGCCGAGCGACGCACCCGGTGGACCGTCGGCCATCCCCATCCCCGATACGTCGAGGCGCTCGATTCCCTGCAGGTAGCCGGCGATCCCTTCCGGTCCGTCCTCGGCGCCGTGGGTTCGACTCACCTTCTCCGCGAGGGTCATCTCCTCGATCAGCGCCCCGATGTCTTCATCCGCGCTCGGTTCCGCGCCCGCGATACCGACCGATCCGAGGCCGAGCCCCAGAACCGAGGTCGCCCCGGCCGCGAGAAACGTCCGCCGCGACGGACCGGTCGACTCGCTCCTCTCCTCCCCACGTGACTTTCGTGTGTCAGTCATTTTCAACCAACTACCCTTGACTTATCCATAATGGTATTTAATACCATTCTTACCGGAACGATGGACCGTCGGACGCATCGGTGGGGAATGTAGCCGCCTCAGTAGATCAACTCGCCGTCGACGAACTTCCGCACGCGATCGTCACGGGGGTTCTCGAAGACCCGGTCCGCGGAACCGATCTCGATGACCGCCCGGCCCAGCAGGACCGCGACGCGGTCCGCGATCCGCTCGGCCTGGTGCATGTCGTGGGTCGCGATGACGACGCCGATCCCCCGTTCGCTCGCCTTCCCGATCGCCTCTTCCAACACTGCCGTGTTGCGCGGATCGAGATCCGAGGTCGGCTCGTCGAGCAACAGCACGTCGGGATCGTACGCGAGCGCGCGGGCGAAGGCGACCCGCTGGGCTTCCCCGCCCGACAACGACCGGGCGTTCTGGTCTTCCTTCCCATCGAGTCCGACAACCGAGAGTGCCTCCCGCGCCGTCTCGCTCGTCCCGTTCTCCCGCCCGACGAGATCCGCAGCACTCCGTTTGAGTCGTTCCGGCCAGGACTGGCGAACCCGCAGCCCGTATTCGGCGTTTCGCAACACCGGAGAATCGAACAGGCTGGCCTCCTGAAACACCATCCCGACGTTTCGCCGCAGCGCCAGCCGCCGGTTCTCCGAGGCTTGCCAGACGTCGGTCTCCTCGTAGCTGACCGTCCCCTCGTCGGGACGCTCGAACAGCGCGAGCAGGCGAAGCAGGGTCGACTTTCCGACGCCGGAGGGACCGATGATCGCGAGGACTTCGCCGCTGTCGACGGACAGCGAGACGTCATCGAACACCGGCTCGTCGTAGGCGTGCCGGAGTCCATCGACCGACAGGACGTCGGTCATCGCGTCCGCCCACCCCCACCGAGGCGCCCGACGATCGCGTTGACCAGCAAGACGATCGAGACGAGGATCGCCCCGAGGAACATCGCGGTCTCGTAGCGGCCCTGCCGGGCCTCCAGTGTGATCGCCGTCGTGATGTTGCGGGTGTAGGCCTCACCGTCGGCGTAGGCGATGTTGCCCCCGACGATCAACACCGAGCCCACCTCACTGATCGCCCGACCGAACCCCGCGAGGATCGCGGTCGCGATCCCGAAGCGCGCCTCCTTGATCACGACGAGCGCGACGTCGAGTCGGGTGCCACCCATCGCGTAGGCGGCGTCCCGAACCGACTGATCGATCCCCGTAACCGCCGCGAGGCTCACACCGGTGATCACCGGCGCGGCCAACACGAACTGGGACATGATCATCGCCTGTGGGGTGAACACGAGGTCCAGAAAGCCCAACGGCCCCTGGTTCGACACCGCAAACAGCACGACGAGCCCGACGACGACGCTCGGAAAGCCCATTCCCGTGTTGATGATCGCAGTCACGAGCCCCTTTCCGGGGAAGTCCTTGAACCCCACGAAAAGCGCGACGGGCAGGCTCACGAGCGTCGAGAGCACGACGGCGGTCACGCTCACGTACAGGGAAACGCGAACGATGCTCTTGACGTAGTTGCTCTCGAAGGGCATCCCGTCCAGGACCGCCAGTGCCGTCTCGAGGGCCATCACTCGTCCGTGGCGTTGTCCTCGGTGGCGTTACCTCCGTTCTCGCCGTCGGGCTGCCAGTCCTCGGGGACGTACTGCTGGAAGTTCGGGTCCTCCGAGAGCGCCTGCGGGAAGAACAGCTGCTCGCCGTCAAGTTCGTACTCCTCGATGACCTGTTGGCCCTCCTGGCTCGTCAGAAAGCCGATGTAGGACATCGCGAGCTGGTAGTTGACGTCCTCGTGGACCGCGGGGTTGATCGCGAGCACCCCGTAGGGGTTCGCGAGGATCTCCGGGCCGCCCTCGACGGGCCCCTGGACGAGGATCTCCAGTTCCACTTCGTCCTGCTGGGAGATGAACGTCCCCCGATCCGAGAGGGTGTACCCGCCCTGCTGGCTCGCCTGGTTGAGCGTATCGCCCATTCCCTGACCGGTTTCGAGGTACCACTCGCCGCCGGGTTCGACGCCCGCTTCCTCCCAGATCTGCAACTCGGCCGTGTTGGTTCCCGAATCGTCGCCGCGGGAGGCGAACAGCGACTCGTTCTCGGCGATCGCCTGAAACGCTCCGAGCGCGTCCTCGCTACCCCCGATCCCGGCGGGGTCGTCGCTCGGCCCAACGATCACGAAGTCGTTGAACATCAGGTCCCGGCGGTTGATCCCATAGCCGTTCTGCATGAACTCGTCCTCCTGGCTCCGGGCGTGGACCATCACGACGTCACAGTCGCCGGCCCGTGCGGTTTCGAGGGCCTGACCCGTCCCTTGGGAGATCGCCTGGACCGGCGTGCCGAAGTTCTCCTCGAAGGCGGCGTTGACTTCGTCCAAGAGACCGGTGTCGTAGGTGCTGGTCGTCGTCGCGAGCACCAGTTCCTGCCCGGTGATCGAGCCGCCGGAACTGCTGTTGCTCTCGTTGCCGCTGCCATTCTCCCCGCCCGAAAACAACCCCGTACAGCCCGCCAGTCCGGCGGCCGCTCCCCCGCCGGCCAGCGTCAGGAAATCGCGCCGTTGTATCGCCATAGGAACAACGCTGGCGCGGAGCTACTTAGCGTTTGCTCATGGAGATAACGACGAATAGTTACGAAACGCGACGAGAAAACCGTTCGCGTCGAAAAAGAAACCGCAGCCGATTACCTGCCGCTCAGACCGCGTCAGGACCGCGGTTGCCGGTACGCACCTGCAGGGCGTCCTCGACGGGCATGACGAAGATCTTGCCGTCACCGGGCTCGCCGGTGTTGGCGCCCTCGCGGATCGCGTCGACGACCTCGTCAATCGGAATATCCGCGATGACACACTCGACTTTCACCTTCTGGTGGAGGTCGACGGTGTACTCCTCGCCACGCCATTGGCCCTTCTTCGCGGGCTGGCTGCCGCGTCCCGAGACGTTGGTGACCGTCAGCGAGGGTGCGCCGACGTTCGCGAGTTCGCGTTTGACATCACCGAGCCGGTCGGGGCGGATGATCGCGGTGATCATCTTGATTCCCGAGTCGGAGACGCCGCCGTCAGTTCGGACGATCTCGGGGCCGCCGTCGGTGGCGACGTCGGGGCCGCCGAACTCGGGGTAGGTGTCGACGCCGTGCTCGCTGACGTCGAGGCCGTCACGTTCGTGGCCGGGCGTAACGCGTGCCTGACCGAGCGCCTTGAGCGCACCCCAGATCAGTGCGGTCGCGCCGACCGTCCAAGCCGTGATCACGACGACGCCGGCGACCTGCGCGAACACCGAAGGTGCTTCGCCGGGGATCGCGACGAACGGGATCGCGAGCATGCCGATGATGCCCGCGGAACCGTGGACGGGGAAGACCGCACAGACGTCGTCGATCTTCAGGGTCCGCTCGACGAACCGGAACACGAGCGGGAGCTGCACGCCGGCGATGAACGCGACCAGCGCCGCGCCCCACCAGGTGACGATGTCCGCGATGCCGGTCACGGCGACCAGGCCCGCGAGCAGGCCGTTCGCGACGTAAAGCGTGTCGACTTTCCCGGTGAGACCCAGCGAGATCGCGCCCGCTCCGATGGCGCCGAACGCCATTCCGAGCGTCGTCGCGAGCGCGACCCGCCCGACGTACTCGAAGGCACCGAGTGCGAGTTCGCCGCCCTCGGCGGTGAAGACGGTCGCGGCGGTGCCGACGTTGAAACCGTACCAGCCGAAGGCCAGTACCAGAGTGCCAAGCACCGCGAACGTCATCGAGTGACCGGGGATGACGTTGACGGTGCCGTCGGCGTTGTAGCGGTCCATCCGCGGGCCGAGGATCCAGGCGGCCGTCAGCCCGGCGATCCCGCCGACCGCGTGGACGATCATGCCGCCCGCGAAGTCGTGGAACCCGAGCACTGAGAGGTAGCCGCCGGCCCACGTCAGGCCGGTCACGACGGGATAGATCACGGCCGCGAGCGCGACGGTGTAGGTGACGTACGCGCGGAGTTTCGCGCGACCCGCGACGGCTCCCGAAACGATCGTCGCCGCGGTCATCGCGAAGACCGCGCCGAACAACCAGTCGACCCACGCCGTCGAGTCGCCGCCGATCGTGCCGGCGTAGGCGTCGGCGAGCGTAAACGAGCCGCCGCTGGTGATCGCGCCGACGATCGTGCTGATCGCCGCCCCGACGAAGAAGAACATCACGACGCCGACCGCCCAGGTCAGCAGGTTCTTCGTCAGCTGGTTCGCGACGTTCTTCGAGCGCACCTGTCCGGCCTCCAGCATCGCGAAGCCGGCATGCATGAAGAAGATGAGGAACGTTACCACGAGTACCCACATCATGTTGACGCCCTCCGCGAGCACCGACGGATCTACCTGCATTCGCCCACCTCGTCTGGACGTTCGTTACTGTTCGAACCGATTTCGGCCATGGATGTGTTTTCGATCACGAATGAATGGATGGAAGTAGAGACATATAGATGTTAGCATTGTGATACATGGATTTTCAACGGGTGTAGTAGACGAACGTCAGATACTCAATGAGATAATAGCAATATAAGGACGTTCTTCGAGGCAAGGGAACGACAAATACTGCCGCGAAACCGAACGTACGTCAACCGGCCGTGGAGGCTGTTTCGAACCGTCGTCGGGCGGCAACGCGAGCCGGATGCGCTCGAGTCCGAGGTGGTGGCCCACGGCGGATCACAGCTGACGGTCAGCCGGGCAGATCACGAGCGACCTGCTCGGCAAAATACGTCAGGATCAGATCCGCACCCGCGCGCTTGATCGAGAGCAGCGACTCGTGTGCCACCTCCTCCAGGTCGAGCCATCCCTGCTCGCTCGCGGCGTGGAGCATCGCGTACTCCCCGCTGACGTTGTAAGCGGCCACCGGCAGCTCGGTGGTCTCCCGGACGTCCCGAACGATGTCGAGATAGGGCAGCGCGGGCTTGACCATCAGGGCGTCGGCGCCCTGTTCGGCGTCGAGGCGGGCCTCCCGAATCGCTTCGCGTCTGTTGGCGGGGTCCATCTGGTAGTGTCTGCGATTCCCGAAACTGGGCGCGCCGTCGGCGGCATCTCTGAAGGGCCCGTAGAAGGCCGACTCGTATTTGACGGCGTAGCTCATGATCGGCACCTCGGTGAAGTCATCGCGATCCAGCGCGTCACGAATGGTTGCGACCATGCCGTCCATCATCCCGCTGGGCGCGATCATGTCCGCGCCCGCCTCCGCCTGCGAGAGCGCCGTGCGCTCGATCAGTTCGAGGGTCGCGTCGTTGTCGACGGTCATGTGGGGGTCTTCCTCCGCTCCCTCCTCGATGATTCCACAGTGCCCGTGACTGGTGTACTCACAGAAACAGAGATCGGCGATGACGTAGGCGTCGGTCTCCTCGGAGATCTTTCGGAGGGCACGCTGGACGACGCCCTCGTCGGCCCACGCCCGAGTCCCTCGATCGTCCTTTTCCTCCGGGATTCCAAAGAGCATCACGGCCTCGACGCCGGTCTCCCGGACCTCCCGGACCCGCTCCGTGATCCCCTCGACGGGCACGCGCTCGTGGCCGGGCATCGACTCGATGGGGACGCGCTCGTCGGTCGTGGCGTCGACGAAGACCGGCGCGATCAGATCGCTGGGAGAGAGCGACGTCTCGCTGACCAGCGGGCGCACGCCGTCGCTTCGCAGGCGGCGCGGACGCTTCGTGATGTCCATGTCCGATCTGGGTGCGTCGCGGCCAAAGGCGTGTCGGGAGGTCTTTGATCATGCCCGATGATCCCCCTATATGCGAATCAGCGTCATCGGCGGCGGGACGATCGGCGACGAGGACACTACGGTCGCCCGTCGGGTGGGCGAACTGCTCGGCGAGCGCGGGCACACGCTGGTCTGTGGCGGTCGAACCGGCGTCATGGAGGCGGCCTGCCGCGGCGCGAAAGAAGAGGGGGGAGACACCATCGGCATCCTGCCCAGCACCGACCCGAACGAGGCCAACGACTACGTCGACGTACCGATCGTCACCGGGATCGGCAACGCCCGAAACGTCCTCGTGGCGCTGAACGGCGAGGGTGTAATAGCCATCGACGGCTCCTATGGGACGCTCTCGGAGATCGCTCATGCCCTCGATTTCGGCCGGTCCGTCGCCGGACTCGGAACCCACGACGTCGCGGGCGTTCAGGCCGTCGCCTCGCCCGAGGCTGCCGTGAAGTACGTCGAGGACGCTTAGTCCGCCGCGACCTCCCGCTTCGACTCGACGGCCTCGATCAGCAGTTCGGCCACGTCGACGACCTCGAGTTCCTCCTCGAACCCGCCGGTCTTCCGCCCGTCCTCGAACATCGTGGTGCACATCGGGCAGGCGACGACGAACTTCTCGACTGCTCCTCCGGCTTCGGTGTCCTCCAAGGCCTCCCGGAGGCGTTCCTCGCTGGGTTTGGGGTCCTCGTCGAACTCCATCCAGAGGCCGCCCCCGCCGCCGCCACAACAGAACGAATCCGCCCGGTTGCGCGGCATCTCGTGGAGGTCACACCCAGTCGCCTGCACGAGTTCGCGTGGAGCCTCGTACTCGTCGTTATATCTCCCGAGGTGGCAGGGGTCGTGGTACGTGACCGTGTAGTTGAGTTCCGTCCCCGAGAGTCCGAGCCGTCCTTCGCGGACGAGGTCTTCCACCGCTTGGGTCCAGTGCAGCACCTCGATCTCCCCCTCGGCGTTCCACCGCTCCTCGTACTCGAAGGGCATCATCGGGTCGTCGGCGAATTCTTCGAAATCGATCTCGGGGTACTCGTTCTTCATCGTGTTGTACGAGTGTGGATCCGTACAGACGATCTTCTCGAACGCACACTCTTCGAACGTCTCGACGTGGTGGCCGGCGAGTTCGAGATAGAGGAACTCCTCGCCGACCCGGCGCACGTCGTTACCGTCATATTTCTCGTCGTCGAAGAGGATGCCAAAGGAGACGTCGGCCTGCTCGAACAGTTTTGCGAGCGAACGTGCGACCCGCTTGTTTCGGTCGTCGAAGCTCGGGTAGTCCCCGACGTACCAGAGGTATTCGACGTCCTCCTCGCGGGCGTCCGCGATGTCGAACTCCAACTCCTCGGTCCACTTTGCCCGTTTGCGCTGGGGTTCCCCGAACGTGTTGCCCTTCTGCATTACGTCCTGGAAGACGCTCTGTACGTTGGAATCGACGTCGCCCTGGTCGGTGAGCTGGCGGTTCATTCTGGTGAACGAACTGAGGTGCTCGATCTCGACGGGACAGGCGTCCATGCAGGCCATGCAGGCCATACAGGACTCCATCGTCTCGGCGTCGATCACCGAGGCTCCGCCGTCCGCGATGATGGGTCTGTCCTCGCTTCCGGCGTCGAGACTCTCCCGATAGCCCTTGAGATCCAAAATCACGTCGCGCGGGTCGAGCGGCCGTCCGGATGCCTTCGCGGGACAGACCGACGAACAGCGCCCGCACTTGGTGCAGGCGTCCTGGTCGAGCAGTTCCTTCCAGGTAAAATCGTCGATGGATTCCGCGTTGGTGGCGTCGAGGTCCGCCGGAACGTTCGGCAGGACCCTCCCCGCCTTTTCGTCGCGGGCCACGACGTTCGCAAAGGACGAAAGCATGTGGAAGGGCTTGGCGTACGGAACCCACGCGACGAAGGCCAGCGCGAGGAGCGAGTGGTGCCACCAGACCCACGGATAGACGGCGGCCGCGCCCGCGGGGGTGAGCCCGCCCGCTTCGAGCAAACCGGCAGTGAAGACGCCGACGAAGCTCACGGTCTCCTCGGCACGGATCTCCTGGCCGACCATCCCGATACCCTGAACGAGAAAGCCGCCGACGCCGAGGAGAAAGAGCGTCCAGACGAACGCGTCGTCCTCCAGACTGGTGTGTTTCCCCCACAGGCGCTCGTTGCGGACGACATATCGCCGGTACATCGCCATGCCGAGGCCGACGACGAACAGCAGCCCGAAGGCGTCGAGGACGAGCGCGTAGGCCAGATAGAACTCCCCGACCCAGAACGACTCGCCGGTGAGGGGTCGGTAGAAGTCCATGTCGATGAAGAGAATGGTCGTCCCGATCAGGAGAACGAGAAAGCCCCACATGACGAAGGTGTGCATCAGCCCGCCGTAGAGGTCGCGGTCGAACTGCTTCTCGTTCGAGCCGACGATCCGCGCGGCGGTCACGACCCGCGATCCGAGATTGTCGAGGCGGTCGCGGGGGTCGGCGTCGCCACCGGTGTAGCGGGCGAAGCGCGCGTAGACGCCGTAGCCGAAGACCAGAAGTGCCACCGCGGAGAGGAAGTAGAACATCCCCTTTCCGAGAGGGCCGATCTGCCAGAACGTCTCGCGGGTGATCTCCCCGCCGGTCTGGAGGACCTGCATGATCGTTCACCGGCGTAGTGGGCGCATAAACCTTGCCACTGAACGGATGAGCCGCGACGGGCGTCGGCATCAGCAGCCGAGAGCCACCGTGTCGGTTTCCTTCTCCAGTGTGTGCTGGAGCGTCGCCCGAACGGCTATGGACCGCGCCGGCAAAGGCGGATCCATGCATCGACTGGTTCGGCTCATCGGTCTCCTCGCCGCGCTTGCGCTGGCGCTCGTCGTCGCCGTCCGACCGGCCAACGAGCGCCGGCTCGAACCCCCGTTCTGAGCGCGGGGTTGCTCCTGCAGTCCATGCCCTTTTTCGTCTCTGTCACGACTGCTACCGCATGACGATGGAGAGGGGAACGAGTGACGAGACGAGGGTTGTCAGGGTTTGTAGCGCCGACGGTGCCCGCCACGCGGACGTCCTCGAATCCGCGCGCGAGGTCGCATCGTCGGTTCCGGTCGTCGAGGTAGGGTCGCTCGGCCATACGGCGCTCGCGCCCGTGGTGCTTGCGACCGACGGGGGCCGAACCGGCTTCTACGTCGATTGCTCGCCGACCGAGGTGCGCGGTTTGGTCGAACGCATGGAGGACGGCGAGTTCCCGACCGAGGACGCCCGCCACGTCGTCGAGCACGACCCCGACATCCGACGACTGCCGACCCCGGAGACGGGACCGCTCGCGGTCGGCCGGCGCGAGGCGCTCGGACCCTGTGGGTGGCTCGCCCCCGCGTTCCCCGAGGACTACGGCCGGCTGATCGCCGAGGACGCCCGCGAGGACCCCGACGGACTGTGTGAGGACGTCGCAGCGCTCGGCCTGCTCGGTCGTGGCCGGGGCGACGGATGCCACGACGAGCCGATCGCCCCCGCCTGGGACGCAGTCCGGGAGGCCGACGGCGAGCCGGTGGTCGTCGTCAACGGCAACGAGGCCGATCCCGCCGCCGCCGACCGGCTCCTGCTCGAGGGCGCGTCGGTCGCCGTCCTCGACGGGGCGCTCGCGGTCGCGGCCGCGGTCGGCGCCGAGGACGTCGTCGTCTACGCCAACGAGGCCGACGACCTCGCGTTCGAACGCTGCGAGACGGCGGGCGACGCCCTCGCCGAGGGAACGGACGTCGAGATCCAGGTCGCCGCCGGCCCCGACGAGTACCGGGCCGGCGAGCGGACGATGGCGCTCGAATCGCTCGAAGGCGCCGACCGGATCGAGGCCCGCCGGACCCCGCCCGGCCCCGAGGAACACGGGCTGTTCGGGCGCCCGACGGCGATCCACACCCCCCGGACGCTGGCTCAGCTCCGGACGGCGTTGCTCGAACCCGACGACTTCGAACCCGACGACGCCGACCCCGGCACCCGGATCGTGACCGTCGCGGGCGAGGAGCGCGCGACCGTCGAGCTGTCGACCGGGAGTTCGCTGGAGACGGCGCTCGGAGCCGTCCCCAGGGAGGGGTTCAAGATCGCCTGCGTCGGCGGGCGCTTCGGCGGGTTCACCCGCTCGCTCGAGACCCCGATGAGCGCGCCGGCGCTTCGCTCGTCGAACCTCGGGACCAACGGCGTTATCGAGCTGTTCGACGGGTCGCACTGTACCGTCGCACTCGCGGGCAAGCGCGCGAGCTTCGCCCGTGAGGCGAACTGCGGGCGCTGTGTCCCCTGTCGCGAGGGCTCGAAACAGCTCGTCGAACTGCTCCGGGCGATCTACGACGGCGAGTACGACACCGGTTCGATTCGCGAGCTCTCACGGGTGATGCGCCGGACGAGCACCTGCTACTTCGGCCGGGCCGCCTCCCGGCCCGTAACGACCGCGATGGACGCCTTCGAGACGGAGTTCGCCGCCCACGCTCGTGGGCAGTGTCTCGCCGGCGAGTGTACGGACGACCAGCCAGCTAGCCGCCCCGGATCCACAGTCGAATCATGAGTACTAACCCCACGCCACGCGTTCCCGAGATCGAGGACCCGCAACCGAACACGCCGCTGACCGAGGACTTCCGGACCGGGACGGCGAACGACCCGACCATCGACTACGAGGAGGGGATGGCTCACCTCACGGTCGACGGCCAGTCCGTCGCCGTTCAGAAGGGTGCAACGCTGCTCGACGCCCTCGAAGCGGTCGAGACGGACGGCACCGTCCCCGCGGTCTGTTACTACGACCGGGGCGACGAGGGCGACGCGGGCGATCACGGGCGCTTCGAGGTCGGCCCGCGAAGCGAGTGTCGCACCTGCGTGGTCGAAACGGAACAGGAGGGGCTCGTCCCCGCCTGTAGCCACCCCGTCGAGGACGGGATGACTGTCAGAACGGACACCGGCGACGCGAGTGAGGCCCGTGACGTGAACCTCGATCTGCTGCTCTCGAACCACAACCTCCGGTGTACGACCTGCTCGCAGAACGGCCGGTGTGAACTGCAGGACGCCTCGATCGAGAACGACGTCGAGCACCCTCGGTATGGCGTTTTCGACGAGCGCGACGCCTACGAGCCGATCGACGACACCTCCTCGTTCATCCAGATCGACCGCAACAAGTGTATCCTCTGTAACCGCTGTGTCGAGGCCTGCAACGACGTGCAGGTCGAGGGCGTCCTGCGGATCGAGGGGACGGGCCCCGACACCCGGATCGGCTTCCAGAGCGAGGCCGAGACGATGGACGACTCGACCTGTGTCTCGTGTGGCCACTGCGCGACGGTCTGTCCGACCGGATCGCTCACCGAGAAGGGGTTGGTCGATCAAACGACGCTGCCGCTGCCGGGGTTCACCCAGAAGAACTCCATCGGGACGGTCATCGAGCGCGAGCCCGCAGAGACCATCGAGACCGCCGAGGCGCCCAACCGCGAGCTCCGGGGCCGCCGGCCCGACGACGAACTCGAAGGGAAGTCCGGCGTCGCGACGATGATGGCCCGCGCGAAGCGCGAGGCCGCCGACGCCCGCGAGTCCGCCGGCAAGCGCGCCCACGACGTCGTCGACGGGGCGATGGCGGACGTCGAGCACGCCGCGGAGTTCACCGCGGCCAACTCGATGCCCGAGGGCGCGCTGTTCGACATCGGGAAGTCGGTCGGCAAGGCCCGCCTCTCGCGGATGGACAAGGCGGAAACCACCTGTGGGTACTGCGCGGTGGGCTGTCGGTTCGAGCTCTACGGGAAGGACGACGAGGTGCTCGCCGCCCGGCCCGCCGAACCGGAGGCGACGCCCGCGAACGACTTCTCGACGTGCGTGAAGGGGAAGTTCGGCTACGACTACGTCAACAGCGACGAGCGCCTGGATCAGCCCCTCGTCAAGGAGGACGGCGAGTTCCGCGAGGCCAGTTGGGGCGAGGCGCTCGACCGGGTCGCCGAGGGTCTTTCGGACGTCCAGGACGAACACGGCCCCGATACCGTCTCGGTGCTTTCGTCCTCGAAGACGACCAACGAGGAGAACTTCGCGATCCAGAAGTTCGCCCGGCAGGTCCTGGGCACCAAGAACGTCGACAACTGCACGCGGCTGTGTCACTCCTCGACGGTCGCGGCGCTGAAACAGACCGTCGGCTACGGCGCGATGACCAACCGGATCGAGGACATCGGCAACACCGACTGCTACCTGATCACGGGCGCCAACACCACCGAGAGCCACCCCGTGCTCGCGACCCGGATCAAACAGAACGCCCGCGACGGTGCGGACATGTTCGTCTTCGACCCCCGGAAGATCGAGCTCGCGGAGCACGCAGACCAGTACACCCGCACCGAGGGCGGCCACGACATCGCGTGGATCAACGGGATGCTACGGTATATCATCGAGAACGACCTTCAGGACGACGAGTTCATCGCAGAGCGCACCCGGAACTTCGAGGCCGTCGAGGAGAAAGTCGAGGAGTTCACCCCCGAGAAGGTCGAGGAGCTGACGAACGTCTCGCCGGAGGAGTTGAAGAACGCCGCCGAGACGATCGCCGAGGCCGACACCTGCGTGTTCGGTTGGGCGATGGGCATCTCCCAGCATACGTACGGAACGCAGACGGTGCTGGCGCTCGCCGATCTGGCGCTCGCGACGGGGCATCTGGGCAAGGAAAACGCCGGCCTCTCGCCGTTCCGCGGCCAGAACAACGTCCAGGGCGGGGGCGGGGACATGGGTCCGATCCCGGACAACCTGCCGGGCTACCAGGAGCTTTCGGATGACGACGTCCTCGCGAAGTTCGAGGACGAATGGGGCGTCCGACCGCCCGACGAGCCCGGCCTGCGCGTGACCGAGATGTTCGACGAGGTCGACGCTGGCAACCTCCGGGGGATGTACGTCGTCGGGGAGAACCCCGCGATCTCCGAGCCCGACCTCACGAACGCCCGCGAGAGCTTGGAGGAGCTCGACTTCCTCGCGGTTCAGGACCTCTTCATGACCGAGACCGCCCAGTACGCCGACGTGGTGTTGCCGGCGGCGGCGATCACCGAGAAATACGGGACGGTCACCAACACCGAGCGCCGGGTCCAGATGGTTCGACCGGTCGCCGACCCGCCGGGGAAGGCCCACGCCGACTGGGAGATCGTCCAGAAGCTCGCCGAACGGCTGGGCTTCGACTGGGGCTACGAGAACCCCACGCAGATCATGGACGAGATCAACGAGCTGGTGCCGATCTACGGCGGGATCACACACGAACGCCTCGAAGAGCGCGGGGAGGGCCTGCAGTGGCCCTGTCCCGACGAGGACCACCCCGGGACGGCGAACCTCTACACCGAGGAGTTCAACTTCGAGGACGGCAAGGCCCGCTTCGTCCCTGCCGATCTGGGCGATCCCACGGAGCTCCCCAACGAGGAGTTCCCGATCGCGCTGACCTCCGGGCGGGTGCTGTATCACTGGCATACCGGCCAGCTCACCCGGCGCGACGAGGGCCTGATGGGCCACGTCGGCGAGAGCTTCGCCGAGATCCACCCCCAGACCGCCGGCACGGTCGGCGTCGCCGACGGGGAGTACGTCGAGGTCGAGTCGAACCGGGGATCGATCGTCGTCAAGGCCAAAGTCACCGAACGCACCGCCCCGGGCAAGGTGTTCATCCCGATGCACTTCGCAACGGGGGCGGTCAACGAGCTGACCCAGGAGGAGCTCGACCCCATCAGCCGGATCCCGGACTACAAGATGGCGAGCGTCAAAGTCACCTCGATGGGGGCCGACCCCGAGCGCGAGCCGCTCGGCACGCCCGGCGCGGCGGGCGAACCTGCCGACGACTGAGCCGACCGGCCATCGCACGCACCAGAACTATCCTTTTCGTCGTCGGACCTCGACCATGGTAAACGAACTCACTGACGACCTGATCGGGAAGGACGTCGAGACCCACGACGGTCAGCAGGTCGGTACCGTCTCCGACGTCGAGGGCGAGCAGTTCTACGTGAACTTCACCGGGACGGAGATGGAAAAGGAGCGCCAACAGGAGGTCCACGCCGGCGACATCGACGAGGTGGCCGGCGAGACGATCGTCCTCGTCGAAAGCACCTAGTAGAGCGCCGCGAGCCCGAGCCCGGCCGCGAGCGCCAGTGCGGGCAGATCCGCACGCGAGAACGCGAGCCGCGGGAGGGTGGGGTTCCACGCGAAACACCGCGCACGAAGCGCCAGCGAGACACTCTCGGCTCGCGACAGCGCCCGGTTTACACCTGTGACCGCCAGCAGCGCCATCCGCTCGTGGACGGGCCGCTCGCCCGCCAGCCGGACGGCCATCGCCTCGCGGACGCGCTTCAGATCCGCGATCAGTAGCGGCAGCAGCCGGAAGACGACGGCCGTACCCATCCCGAGGAAGGCTCCCGGCTTCCCAGGCACTGCCCACTGGATCGCCGCGCGCGATTCCCTGACGGGCGTCGAGCGGACGTAGGCCGCCGAAACCAGCAGGATCAGCAGTACGCGATAGCTCGCGAGTCCCGTCCCGAACGCTCTATCGAAAGCGAACCCCGAGAGCGTCACGCCCTCGATTAGCGGGCCGACCAGCAGGACGGGCAGGGCGAAGCGGTAGGCGTAGAGCGCCCGAAGCGCCGAGAGGCGCGCGATCGCGAGCACACAGAGTGCGAGGACGGTCAGGACGGCGAGTCCCGCCGGTGTGGTGTGAGCGAAGGCAGCGGCGACGAACCCGATCTGGACGGCGAGCTTCGTCCGAGGATCGAGCCGGTGAGCCAGCGAGTCCTCGGGGACGTAGCTCAACACGGTGGGCGCACGCCGAGTCCCGAGAGTGCAACCGATTCGGGCTCCCCGTCGCGGACGACCTGTCCGTCGGCGAGGACGACCAACCGGTCGGCGAGGTCGAGGACGTCACGCAGGTCGTGGGTGACGACGACCACGCCCGTGCCCGCCCGCCGGAGGGCGTCGAGGTGATCGAGAACCGCCACCCTCGCGGGTTCGTCGAGGCCGGTAAACGGTTCGTCGAGCACGAGATGGGCGGGCTCCATCGCCAGCGCGCCCGCGATCGCCAGCCGTTCCTGCTCGCCCCCCGAGAGCGCCTCGATCCGCTCGTCGCCCCGCCCGCCGAGGTTCACCGCCGCCAGTGCCTCCTCGACCCGGCGGTCGATTTCGCTTCGAGCCAATCCGAGGTTCTCGGGGCCGAACGCGACGTCCGCACCGACGGTCGCGGCGACGAAGCCGTCCCGCGGGTTCTGGAAGACCATTCCTACCCTGGTACGCGCGGCCACGAGGTCCTCCTGTACCTCCGTCCCGTCGACCAGTACCGCCCCGGAACCGGGTTCCAACAGTCCGTTCCAGTGGCGGATCAGCGTGCTCTTACCCGAGCCGTTGGATCCCGCGAGTACCAGAAACTCGCCGTCCGCGACGGTCAACGAGACCCCGTCGAGTGCCCGCACCCCGTCGTACTCGTGGACCAGTTCGCGCGTCTCGATCATGCGGCGGTCAGGCGGTCGCTGCGAACGATTCCGACGGCGGCGGCCAGCTTCAGTGCCTCGGCGGGCAGGAACACGACCGCGCCCGTCACCACTGCGTTGGGCAGTGAGAGCCCGAGCACCGCCATCAACCCGGTGACGCCGACCGCGTAGATCACGCAGACGCCGACCGTGCAGGCTCCGAGCAGGCGCCCGACACTGACCCGGTCGAGGGGGCCTACGGTCCGTCCGTGGACGAGCGCGCCGACCGCACCCGTCGCGAGCGGGTACGACCAGAGGTAGCCCGCCGTCGGCCCGACGAGCGATCCGATACCGGCCTCGCCGCCCGAGAAGACGGGCGCGCCGACCGCCCCCGCCGTGAGATACAGCACCATCGCCGCCCCGCCCCAGACCGGCCCCAAGAGGACGCCCGCGAGGAACACTCCGAGCACCTGCAGGGTCACCGGCGCGGGCGAGAGCGGATAGGGAAACGAGACGTACGCAAAGGCGCCGGTCAACGCGGCGAACAGCGCCGCCCGCGCGACGTTGTTCACGGTTTCGTCCCCGACCAGATCGACCGACTCCGTTCCCGTACTCATGGACCCATCACGTCCGAGTATCTCCGTCAACCGATTTCAATCTTCGGTTGACGAGCCTGCACGCGCCGCCGACAGGCTTTATACGCTGGTCGTCCGAGAGAGGCGGTACGATGGACGAGAAAACGGAGGAACTGCGCGATCTCTTCCTCGATGTCACCGACGACGGGACCGTCACCGAGACCCAGGAGGAGACCCCCGGATCCCTGACCGACGAACAGCCCGAAGACGAGCGCCTCGACGACGTCATCGACCGGATGGAGGAGCGCTACGCGTTCGAGACCGACTGGAATCACGGGGAGTATCGGCGCCTCGTGCGGGGGTTCTTCGACGAGGAGTCGGACGCGGCCCTCGCCGAGGAACTCGATGCCGACGAGGGATCGGTCGTCCGGGCTCGGATGGACCTGCACCTGCTTCGCGAGAGCGACACCGAGTTCCCGTTCGAGCTGCGGGAGTTCCGCCGGCTGCGAGCCGAGGAGGAGGACGTCGACCTCTCCGAGGAGCTTGACACCGACGAGGCGACGATCGAACGGGCGATCTGTGTGACCGAAACTCAGGACGAGGCCCGAACCGCCAACGACCGGTTTCGCGACGAGTTCGAGGAGATCGTCACCGACGGCGAACTCTCCTCGCAGCTCGCCGGCGAGACCCGCGAGGACGGCCTCAAGGAGGCCACCGAGGGGATGGAAAACGACCTCTCGATGTGAGGGTTTTTATCGGGTGACGGGTCCAGCGGCTCCGTGCACGCCGTAAGCGACCTCTCGACCGCCGCCTACTGCCCCCGGCAGCTCTACTACCGCCGCGACGACGACTGCGAGATACCCCCATCGGTCGCCGACCGCCGCGAACTGGCCTTCGAGTACGACGACCTGCTCGATGCCGACGACGCGATGCTCGCCGAACGGCCGATCGAACTCCCGCCCGAACAGTACCGCGCAACGCTCGACCGGACCCGCGAGCGCATCGAACGGTGGGACGAGCTCGCCGACCCGCCCCACAGGGAGGTCCTGCTCACGGGACGGGAGTGTCGCGGGATCGCGAGCAAGGTCCTCGAATCTCCCCTCGCACCGTCGTACGTCTCCCCGGGCGCCCCGCCCGAACGGGGCGTCTGGGAGCCCCATTCGGTGCGCGCGGTCGCGCTGGCGAAGGCCCTTTCGTGGGAGCGCGAGGAGCTGGTCGAAACGGCGTTCGTCGAGTACCCCGCCTACGGTACGGTTCGCGAGCTCTCGCTCACCACCCGCCGCAAGGCCGGCTATCGGGCGGCGATCGGTGCCGTCGAGCGGATGGACGGGCCGCCCTCACGCCTGACAAACAGCGCCAAATGTGACGCCTGTGAGTACCGCGAGCGCTGCGGGACGCGCACGCGCTCGCTTCGCTCGTTACTGGGCCTCTAACCAGCCCTCGATCTCCTCGGCGAGCGTTCCGCGCCGATGGATCACGCCGCGTTCGACATCGACGACGGTGCTCTCGGTGCCGCCCGTCTCGCCCCCGTCGAGCACCTGTGTGGCGGCCTCGCGGATCTCCGGATCGAGCGCGTCGGCTCGCCGGACGCTCGGCCGTCCGCTGACGTTCGCACTCGTGGCGGTGATCGGGGCAGCCTCGTCGAGAAGCGCCAGGGCGAGTTCGTGATCCGGGATCCGGATCCCGACCCGATCCCGCCCCGCCGTGAGCTCCTCGGGCACGTCGGGACCGGCCGCAACGATCGCGGTCACGGGTCCCGGCAGGAACTCCTCGATGAACCGCCGCTCGCGCTCGGTGAGGTGCGTGTACTGGGCGGCGCTCTCGACCTCGGGAACGGCCATCGACAGCGGTTTCGACCTGTTTCGTCCCTTCGCCTCGTAGACCCGCTCGACGGCCGCCGGATCCAGTGCATCGGCTCCGAGCCCGTAGACCGTCTCGGTGGGGTAGACGACGAGCCCGCCGTCGTGGATCGCGCGAACCGCACGGTCGATTTCCATACCGCCCGTTCGGCCGCCCGGTCCTATAGCGATTCGATCGCGTCCTCGACCGCGTCGTAGTCGGGGAAGTCGGGCCACTCGTTTGCGACCCAGGCGTACTCGACGGTGCGCTCGTCGTCGAGGACGAACACCGCGGGGCGGGGCTCGGTGATCCCGGCCATCCCGTCGAGGGCGTGGTCGATGCCGTACTCGCGGGCGACGCCGTTGTTCGGATCACTGAACAGCGCGTGATCGATGTCGCGCTCCTCGATGAGCGTCTTGTGCTCGTAGGGCGTCGAGATCGAGAGTCCGACTACCCGTATGGAATCTCCCCACTCGCGGTCGCGGATCTCGTTCCAGACGTACGTCGCCGGGAACGCCCCGTCCATCGGGGTAAAGACGAGCACCAGGGGCTCATCCGAGGCGAGCTCGGAGAGCGAGGCGTCCTCCCAGTACTCGCGGCCCACCAGCGGCCGGGTGAAATCGGGCGCCGTCTCCCCCACTTCGGGGTGGTCGGACGGTTCGAGCTCGACGACGTCGAACTCGACCATCAGGCTTCACCTCCGTTACCGTCGCCGTAGGTCCGGTCGAGGTACTCGACGACGTTTGCGCTCTCGGCCATCCTCACGCCGGTTCGCTCGTCGACGATCACCGGTACTGTCCGGACGCCGCTTTCGCGCTTGACCGCGTTCCGTTCCGAATGCAGCGGTTCGATGAACCGCGAGTGATACTCGAGTCCGAGTTCGTCGAGCCGTCGGACGACCCGTTCGCAGTACGGACACGCCTGCAGCCGGTAGAGCGTGATCTCTGGTCTGTCGGCCATGGAGTCACTACGTGGGCGTTCGGCCTAAACGCTTTCCCGCGGCGGAGAAACGCTTAATCCCGCCGCGTTTGAAGAACGGGTACTGAATGGATCTCTCGATTCTCGCTCAAACGGACCTCTTCGGATTCGAACTCACGACGACGATGATAACCGTCATCGGCAGCCTCGCGATCGTTGTACTCATCGCGCTCTCGGCGTTTTTCTCCTCTTCGGAGATCGCGATGTTCTCGCTCGCCGAACACCGCGTCGACGCGATGGCCGAGGAAGGGCTTCCGGGCGCGGAGATGGTCGCGGCACTCAAGGAGGATCCCCATCGGCTGTTGGTGACGATCCTCGTCGGCAACAACCTCGTCAACATCGCCATGACCGCGATCTCGACGAGCCTTCTCAGTCTCTATTTCGGTGGCGCGATCGCTGCGGTTCTCTCGACGTTCGGCATCACCGCCCTCGTGTTGCTGTTCGGCGAGAGCGGCCCCAAGTCGTATGCCGTCGAGCACACTGAGACGTGGTCCCGTCGGGTCGCCCGCCCGCTGAAGGTCGCCGAGTACGTGATGTACCCGCTCATCGTCGTGTTCGATTACCTCACCCGGCAGATCAACCGCCTGACCGGGAGTCAGGGCGGAGCGATCGAAGAGCCCTACGTCACCCGCTCGGAGATCCAGGACATGCTCGAAACCGGCGAGCGCGAGGGCGTCATCGAGGAGGACGAACACGACATGCTCCAGCGGATCTTCCGGTTTACCGATACCATCGCGAAGGAGGTAATGACGCCCCGCCTCGACATGACCGCGGTGTCGGCCGACGCCACGATCGAGGAGGCGATCCAGACCGCCGTCCAGAGCGGCCACGAGCGCCTCCCGGTCTACGACGGCAACCTCGACAACGTCATCGGTATCGCCACCATCCGGGATCTGGTGCGCGAGCACAACTACGGCGATCCAGACATCGCGCTCGCGGACCTGACGACGCCGACGCTTCACGTCCCCGAGTCGAAGAACGTCGACGAGCTGCTGGCGGAGATGCGCGAGGATCGCCTGAAGATGGTGATCGTCATCGACGAGTTCGGCACCACCGAGGGGCTGGTGACGATGGAGGACCTGGTCGAGGAGGTCGTCGGCGAGATCCTCGAAGGCGGCGAGGACGAACCCGTCGAACACGTCAACGAGACCACCGTCGTCGTCCGCGGCGAGGTCAACATCGACGAGGTCAACGAGGCGTTGGAGATCGACCTCCCCGAAGGCGAGGAGTTCGAGACCATCGCGGGGTTCGTCTTCAACCGGGCCGGCCGCCTGGTCGAGGAGGGCGAGTCGATCGCCTACGGTGACATCGAGATCACGGTCGAGACCGTCGAGAACACCCGGATCATGAAAGCCCGCGTCGAGAAAGGGGCGGTCGAGCCCCCCGAGGACCCGGAGGAGATCGATCAGGAGATCGAGTGACGGGGACTTACAGCACCGCCAACGCAGCCCAGAGGATGCCGTAGGCGAGCACGATGGAGAGCACGAGCGATCCGATCCACGCCAGGACGGTATAGCCCATCTTTGCCTTGCTTACGCCACCCCCGCCCGCCGCGTAGCCCGCTCCGATGACCGCGCTGACGATGATCTCGTTGAAGGAGACGGGGATGCCGAACAGCACGGCCGCCTGTGCGATCGCAAAGGAGGGGATCAGCGCGGCGATCGACCGTCGCGGCCCGAGCGAGGAGTAGTCCTGTGCGATCGCCTTGATCATGCGTGGTGCGCCGGTCCAGGACCCCGCGAGTAGCCCGATCCCGCCGCCGACGAGGATCGCGGTCAGCGAGAGGTCGAACGGGTCGAGCAGGGGAAGCAGCGGGCCGATCGCGAGGCCGACCTGACTGCCGCCAGCCGAGAAGGCGACGAGCCCACCGAGTACGAGCAGGAACCGTCGCTGTGCCCCGGCGGCGTCGCCCCGGATGTCCCGATACAACAGGAGCCCGCAGGCGATCGCGGCGAGGAGGGTAACGCCGCCGACGCCGACCTCGATTCCGGCGACCGCCGGCGACCCGAGCGCGATCGAGACGGTTTCGGCGACCGACTGGCCCACGTCCGGCGGGCCGAGCAGCGCGAACTCGATGTTCGCGAGGATGAGCCCGACGACCCCGGCGAGTATGGGCACCGTATAGCGTTCGGGGACGTCCTCGGCGCGCAGTACCCTGGCGGTCCCGTACGCGATCCCGCCGCCGACGAAGGGCGTCAGCACCCAGAGCGTGCCGATCTCCGTGTACTTCGCCCAGGCGGGATCGCCGCCGAGCGCCAGCCCGACGCCGACGATCGCCCCCGTGACGGTGAACGCGGTGGCGATCGGGTAGCCGGTGAAGACGCCGATCGCGACGAGGGTCGCGGCGGTGAGCAAACCGACCGCCGCGGCCTCGCCGCTGAGCGTGACTCCCGAGATCAGCTCGCGGCCGACCGCCTCGGAGACGTTCGCGCCCTGGAGGACGGCCCCGAGAAACCCGAGGATCCCAACGAAAAAGCCCGCCCGCATGACCGAGATGGCGTTCGCCCCGACCGCGGGGGCAAACGGCGTCGAGCCACTGGAGCCGGCGCCGATCGCCCACGCCATGAACAGACTCGCAAGCGCGGCGATGAGAACGGTGAGAAGGGTTGCGGCATCGACCATCAACCGCCAGTCGCGGGCTCCGGCATTAAGTCCTGTCGTTCGACTGCTCGGCGACGGCACTCGCCGTCTCGCGCTCGCGCTCGGTGGTCTCGTGGCCCTCGACCAGTTCGGCCCCGTTGATGTGCTCGATCAGCTCGTCGGCAGGGCTCTCGACGTCCTCGGGGTCGGCTGTCGACGCCTCGATCTCGGCGTCGGTCGGTTCGACGCCCTCTGCGGCCTGAACCGTCGTGACCTCCTTCTCGCTCCCGACGTGCCAGCGGTCGATCTCCTCCTCGTACTCCGCGAGGCGCTCCGAGACCTCCGCCTTTTTCCCGTCGTCGTTGATGTTGACCTCGAAGACGAACTCGGGCACCTCGCCGCGGGTGGTGCGCTGGAGGTTCGCGCTCACGAGTTCGTTGTCGAAGTAGTACGGCGCGAGCTGGGTCATCACCTTCTTGTAGACGGTGTCCTCGACGGCCCGAAGCGCCTTCCGACTCGCCGAATCGGCCGCCCGTGCGACGTACCCGACCGATTCTCCCCACTTGTCGATCGCACCCTCGGTGTCGTCGGCCTCGAGGCTCTCGTAGGACTCCGTGAGGCGTTTGCCCGCCGACTGGAGGTCCTCGTCGGGCTCTTTGCCTTCCTTCTCGCCCTCGCCCTCGCCGACGCTGGCCTGCGCGGCGGTCTTCTCGCTGACGTCCGTGTCGATCCGCTCGTGGGATTTGGGCCGCCACTCGTTCCACTCCTCGAATGCCGGGCCCGAAACGCCCGACTCGCGCAGGGCCCGACTGATCCGCTCGCCGTGCTCGACGACGTCGGCCCACCGACCGCGACGTTTGAAACCGGCGATTGTCTCTTCCATTATATTATGTAACTCGTTCTGAATATATAGCTCTTCACCTTGCGCGGCTATCGGCCGTAGACCAGTCGTTCGCCGACCGAATCGAACCACGCTTTCGCGCGGCTCGCGGCGACGTGGTGCATCGAGAGGCGGCGGACCTCGGTTTCCTCGACCTCGATCCGGTCTCCCCCGTAGGGATCGCGCCCGTCGGTCAGATCGACGACACTGGTGACGCTACACCGGCCACACGCTTCGGTGTTCTTTCCGCTCATCTCGGCTCCCCGTAGTGGCTCATGCCGGTTATACTTTCCTCATGGTTTTTACCGGTCGCGGTCCTGCGCCCGGTATGGGCTATCAGGTTCTCGATCCCGATGCGATCGACCCGACGCCGGACAGGCCGTGTGTCCACCGGGCGGTCGGCGACGCCGTCGGACTCTCGGAACTCGCGATCAACGTCTACGAGGCCGACCCCGGCGAACAGTTGCCGCTCGTTTATCACTACCACGACGAACAGGAGGAGGCGTTCTACGTCCTCGAGGGCAAGTTGGTCGTCGAGACCCCCGAGCGCGAGTACTCGGTCGACGCCGGGGAGGTCTTCGTCGCCGACCCCGACAGCCCCCACCGGGCGCACAACCCCGACGACGCGACGGCGACCGTTCGCGTCCTCGCAATCGGCGCGCCGCCGGTCGAGGACGACGCCCACCCCTACGAACCCGAGCGATGAGCGCCGAACCCGACCGCGAAGTCCCCGACTGGGAGGACCCGTACCTCGACCGGGTCGCGGACCGGATCGCGACCAACTACGACCTCGAAAAGGACTTCCGGGTCCGGGGCGAGCGCTTCGACCTCCACGGAGAGCTCTCGGTGCGCAACCAGAAGCAGTTCCTTCACCCCTCGATCTCGTTTGCGCGTCACGACTCGACCGAGCACCTATTGGCCCGTCGGGCCGAAACGGTCCGGGAGGAGGACCTCGAACGCCTCGTCGGGCTGGGTCACGAACTGGCCGACGAGTGGATCACCCCCTCCGACGAGCACTTCAGCACCGACTTCACCTTCGCGCTCGTGGCCGCCGATCTCGACGAAGCGGCCCGCGAGTACGTCGCCGGGTTCTCGGATCGCACCCTGTTGAAGCTCGGCTACCACGGCCACTACGAGATCAACCTCGTCGTCGCGTGCCCCGATGAGGAGGACCTCGTCGCGAGCGAGAACGCCGACGTGGCGGCGGCGTTCTCGCTGTGGGAGCCGGTCGAACGCGAGCGATCGGGACTGCTGGGACGACTCGCGAGCCGGTTGCGATAGCGCTCGACTGCGTTCGACCCCCGGTGGCCGCCCGGGGATCGACCCGACCGGCCGGAACGGCTATTATATATCATATATACTACCTCTTATGTGGCTGCTACAACTCCCCGGTGGACAGGAGCTCGGAGTGATCGCGCTGTTCGCGTTCGTGCTGTTCGCTCTCGCGTACACGGTCCAGCAGTTCGTGGGTGGGTTGCGTATCGATCGTGAATAGGGTTTGAGTCGGCTCGGAACGTTCGTCTCACACCCTTCTCTCGAAGTGACTGTACTCCGTGAGTCCGGTCAGTCGTCTTCGGTCCCGCCGTCGGCCGCGACGGTTTCGCCGCCCCGTCGGGCCGACTGGACGTTCCCGTAGCCGATCCTGAACAGCGACAGCGCGAGCCCGAGCAGGGTGATGATGATGAGCACCTGCGCGACCGCCGAGACCTGTCCCAACAGCGTGGTCTCGGCCTCGGCGGTGATGCCCAACAGTCGCCCGCCGATGATCTGGTAGCCGCCGACCCACACGAGGCCGGCGAAGGTGATGACCGCCATCACTGCCGTCGGGACGCCGGTGCTGAGCAGCTGTTTGGACTGGTCCCAATTCGCGAGCCAGATCGTCCCCGTCAGGAGCGCCAGCGCAGCCAGCAGCTGGTTCGCGCCGCCGAAGAGCGTCCAGAGGTCCTCCCATCGGCCGGAGCCGAGCAGGAAGAAGGCGACGATCGCGATCACGCTCGTGTTGACGTACTTGTTCGCGGCGACGCTCTCGACGGTCGTCTCGGGAGTGCCGACAATCTCCTCCATCATGTATCGCCCCAGGCGCACGGCGGTGTCCATGCTCGTCAGCAGGAAGCTCGCGAGCACGAGTGCCATGAACACCTCGCCGGTCAAAAGCGGGACGCCGAGGCCGGTCAGGATGATCCCGCCACCCTCCGCGAAGTTCGGCAGTGCCAGCCCGATTCCGCCGGAGCTGGCCGGAATGGCGATCAGCGAGACCGCACACAGTGCGACCGCCGCCAGCAGCCCCTCGGCGAGCATTCCACCATAGCCGATCAGTTTGGCGTCGCTTTCCTTGTTGAGCTGTTTCGCCGTCGTCCCCGAGGAGACGAGCGAGTGAAAGCCGCTGATCGTCCCGCAGGCGATGGTGATGAACAACAGGGGAAACAGCGGCATCATCGCCGGGAGGAACTCCGCGAGCGGGCTGCCCTGTGCGAAGAAGCCGTACCATGCGCCGATCTGGATCTCTAGGGGCTCCGCGGTCGACGTCACGAACGTCCCGGCGATCACCGCGAGCACCGAGCCGCCCACGCCCGTATACAGCAGGAACGACGAGAGGTAATCACGGGGCTGCAGCAGCATCCATACCGGGAGGACGCTCGCCGCGCCGCCATACACGAGCATCGTGACGACCCACGCGGCGATGTTCTGGCTTTCGAGCAGGGCGATCGGGAACCCACCGAAGAGGACGGTCGTTCCCGCGGGGTAGTCGCCCGGCACGAGTGCGACGGGGTACTGGATGCCCACCCAGACCGAGGCGAAGACGCCCGCGACGAAGATCAGCGTCCCGACGGAGAAGGGGAGCCCCAGTTGGTAGAGCCAGATCCCGAACAGCACCGCCAGCCCGACGTAGATGACGCTCGCGGTCGCGGCCTGCGGGTAGGCGTCGAAGACGACGCCGATGACCAGCGCGAACACCGCGACCACGAGGATGATGAGCAGAAAGGCAAACCACAGCAGCATGTCCTTGCCCCGTTCGCCGACGTACTCGCCGATGATGTAGCCGATGGACTTGCCGTCGTGGCGCAGGCTCGCCGACAGCGAGGTGAAGTCGTGGACCGCACCCATCAGCGGGTTGCCGATGGCGACCCACAACACCGCGGGCAACCAGCCCCACGTCAGCGCCGCCGTGATCGGGCCGACGATCGGCGCCCCGCCCGCGATACTCGAATAGTGATGTCCCAGCAGGACGGGTTTCGTCGCCGGGACGTACTCTTGGCCGTCTTGATACTTGTGTGCGGGCGTCTCGCGGGTGTCGTCAAGGCCGATGAATTGCGAGAGATATCGCCCATAACCGATATACGCGACCGTGAACGTCACCAGTACGATCGCGACGATCCAGATAACTCCTGCCATGCGTAGCTCTATCGCCGAATCGTTCAGGATTGATATAAGCATACCCCATTCTTTCAGCGATCAATCGTTCGCGTCTCCATGTCGATTGTTCGAAATAGAGTACGTGCGCGTCCTGTTACGATGATCAATTCACCCGTCTCAGATCTCGACGGCGAGTTCCGCGGCGACCTCCTCCAGTAGGTCGCCCTTGACCTCCCGCACCCGCGTCTCGATCTCGCCGACGATCGGCGCGTCGAAGGAGTCGTGCATCTCGTCGACCCGCTCGCGCTCGGTCGCGACCTTCTCGCGGAGGAAGCGCGCGCCGCGGCCCTCCTCGTGGGCCTCCGGTTCGGGCGTTCGCTTGTTGATCACGACCCCTGCGACCGAGAGGCCGTACTCGCGGTGGGTCGAAAGCGAGCGCTCGGTCTCGCGCACCGAGAGCTCGTCGGGCGTACAGACCAGGTAGAACGCGCTCTCGCGAAGCGCCTCGCCCGCGAACGCGAAGCGCTCCTTTCGTCCCTGCAGTCGCGCGAGGATCGGATCGCCCTCGCGGACTCGGCGGGGCTCCTGCTCGCCGATGGCCGCCATCTCGAAGTAGTCAATGCTCTTCTCGCGCTTGTGGGCGAGCCGGTCGATCCACTTCTCCAAGAGATCCGGAAGCGAGAGCAATCGCAGCGTCGAGCCCGTCGGCGAGGTGTCGAAGACCACGCGATCACAGTCGGCCTCGCGCATCACGTCGATGAACCGGTCCAGAAGTGCCGCCTCGTACGCTCCGGGGGTTCGATGGGCCATCTCGATCTGGAGGTCGATCTCCCCGGCCATCGAGGGGCTGAGCTGCTCGCCCAGCGCGCGTTTGGTCTCCTGGAGGTGTTCTTGCACTTCGCTCTCGGGGTCGATCTCTAGCGCCTGCAGGTTCTCGATCCCCTCCACGGGGCGGGGGTCGTCCCCGAACTCCTGATCGAAGACATCCCCCGTGCTGTGGGCCGGGTCCGTCGAGACGACGAGCGTTTCGAGGCCCGCCCGTGCGCATTTGAGCGCGTAGGCGCTGGCGACGGTGGTCTTTCCGACGCCCCCTTTTCCGCCGAAGAAGACGTACTCGGCCATCTAGAAGTGGTACTGCTGGCCCTTACGCTCGATGAGCGAGTCGCGATCCCACATCCGCCGCTGCCAGGCCTCGTACTCGTCGGTGAGGTGGGGCAGCAACTCGGCGGTGTAGTACGAGACCGGCGAGGGGATGCCGAAGGCGTCGGGGAAACACGCGAGCATGAACTCGTCCTCCAAGTCCTCGGCC
>NZ_RDQG01000039.1 GCF_003697815.1 Halalkalicoccus subterraneus
GATACAGCTGTAATAGATACTCTGTATCTTGCACGCCGCTCTACCAAGATACGGAGAGATCAAGACCGATACCGGTACGTGTATTCCCTGTATGTACTGATTGGTACTGTCTTCATTACCCGGCCAGAATGGATGAAGCACTCGGTACGTAGGACTGCTTACTGAGCGCTAATCGGCTGGATATTCAATTGTTGGTCATATGGACTCTTTCAGATTCTTAAACGACTCTCCCGAAAAACATTTCTTATCGGATATCCATACTATCGTATGAAGTCTATAGAGTCCCTTCCGCTAAGGCGAATTATTGGATTATATTGCTTGCATACTTTGTTCTATTCAGTTCTGCACGTATCGTTGAGTCTGGTACGAGCCCGTGGGGATGGGTTGTGGCATTCGCTATCGGAACTGCCGTTCTTGTCGGACCTGTTATGTGGGCTATCCGCGACCGATTCTCTGAAAAGCGGCGTGAGTCTCTTGGCTACGTTGCGTGGATCATTGCTCTGATCTTTATATCAGTTATACTCGGTCTCGGACTTATCTTTGAAAACCTACTACTCATGGATGTAGGTACACTCGGGGGTATTATCGGCTATACAGTCGTGTTGATCCTTGAGAGGATGGTTCTACCTGAACGTCTTCAGGGCACCTCTCAATAGAGTCCCTGAATTGAGCGATACGCCAATACCCTGTATGTAGCGATTGGTACTGTCTTCATTTCTCGGCTCGACTGGATAAAACGCCTGTTACGTAGGATTGCGAACTTATCAGTCCGAACCTTGCCTGCGGTTAACCAGCTCTACCGAGGATCTCAACAGAGCAGAAATATTATGGTATTGAAGTGATTGCCAATCGTATCAGTAGATAGTAGCGCTATTTCTTCATTCAGAAGCGTCCCTATAACTGAATTAGACGTTCTCACCATTCTAAGTTACCCAATTGAAGTTCCCAACTGATGATTTGCAAAATGTGAAGTATGCTATTGAGCTATCCCCATCCGAACGTTCTCATTCGGGTTTATCGCCTCTCCATATCGACTCGTGGATCAAGCAGGCTATACGAAAGGTCCTGAACGATATTTCCAAGGACTCCAAGGCCAATAATCACAACAGTCCCACCGAGTAGAACCGGAATATCCTGTCCGTGAGCAGCGTTCATCAATAACAGCCCGAATCCTTCAATTCCGAATAGCGTTTCGATTACAAACACTGCGAGAATGAGTAATGCGAATGCTTCAGTGAACAGCATTGAGAAGAGTGGAATCGCCGCGTTGCGGACAACGTGGCACGCGATCCGAAACCGACCCGCTCCCTTTGCTTTCACCAGCGCAACAAAATCGGCCGAGGCATATTCAAGCGAATGTGCTCGCGAGTAGCTCGCATAGCCACCGATCAGCGTTGTCGTGACCAGCGCGATTGGGAGAACATGTTCGAATAGCAACGGTGAGTAGCTCATTGGCGACTCGCCACCCCGCACTGTCGAGAACAGGAGCCCACCAAGCCAGAAATTCGGCAGCGCGAACAGGAGATAAACAGAACCAAGACCCCAGTTTGCGAGGCGACCGTCAGGATTCAGCCCTGCGTAGAGACCGACCAAAGTTCCGAAAGCAATCCCAATCAGAAGTGCCGGGAGAACATACATTGCCGTCCGAGAGACGGCACTTATCACCAACGTTAGTGCTGGCTCACCAGTCATAAACGACTCGCCCCAATTAAGCGTGAGCATTCTTTCCATCCACTCAACATACTGTTCCGTGATTGGACGGTCGAGGCCACGTTCCGCGAGATATTGTCGCTGGGCGAGTTCGATTTCCTCCTCGCTCCCGCCGCTAAACCTAAGTGAGGCTTCCACACCACGAAACGCCCAATCCTCGGTCAATGTAAAGAGAGCGAACACCGTTGTCAGCACCGCCCACACCGTGATGAGTCCGAGGCCAATTCGTTTTACAATCATCCGAAGGAAGTTCATTCTCCTTGCCTCCTTGTACGAAGCGTTTGTGTTCCCCCTCGCCAAACGCGAGCTGGTGGCGAAAGACATGGATATCTAAATTTCTGATAGTGGTCAGCAGCTGCTGGAAATGCACGTTTCATAAGGGCCAGTACATTAGGGATCTATCTGAGTGTCAGGTATGTTCACCGGTATCATTAAGTGTTACTACTGGATAGATACTCCAGTTGAAGGTAATACGATTGACGACAGTGTGTGGTCTATTCGGTGCTGATATGCAGTATACGTAGTATCGATGAGCACATTTGACGAGTCACCACGGTTCGAGCGGATCAACTGGGATGAGGTCAATCGAGGGGGGCGGCTCATTTCTTCGGAGCGGGCCATCCTTCTCGCCGGACTTCTACTCGTCCTTTCGCTGTATTTGTATGATGTATTCGTCACTCAGGTTTACACCATTGGGATGTGGCGAGCGGAGCCAATCGATTGGGTGGTTTTGCTTGCTATCGTGGTTCTGTTCGCCTACGGTATAGTGCCTATGATCAATCACTGGGACTCAGTTTGGCCAGTACTACGTCGGCTCATTTCGAGGCCATCGGGACTGTTCGCAAGCGTCTACCTGTTCGTGTTTGTACTTCTTGGCGCACTCGGTCCCCCTATTCTCTCTGACCCTGGTCTCGGGTTTCAACACGCGTTTCAACCTCCGATTGGGTTCTCGACGCAAGCGACTCCGGGTGATTGTCTTGGGACAACCACCGGTCCACCACTCAGCCAACGCTGTCACGGTTCGCTCACATATCTGCTCGGAACTAATCAGCGCGGCCTTCCAATGGGATTCCTGCTGATCTCCGGCGCGCGTGTCGCCCTCTACATCGTCGTCTTCACCGCCGCGTTCGTTGTTCCGTTGGCCGCTGCCGTCGGCATCATCGCAGGATTACGTGGTGGTCTCGTTGACAGCCTTCTTATGTCTTATGTCGATATTCAGCTTTCTATTCCTGCAATTATCCTGTACTTTCTTGGCTATGCGTACTGGAACCCGTCGTTGCTTTTACTACTAGCCACCTTCGGCCTACTCAGCTGGGGCGGAATCGCTCGCCTTGTTCGAAGCGAAGTCCTCCAACGACGTGAGGACGGCCACGTCCTTGTCGCCCGAAGCCTCGGTGCTTCCCGACTCTATATCGCAAAACGACACATCCTTCCGAATGTCACCAACACACTTGTTCCCGCGATCTTTCATCTTTTTGCTATGCTTGTCCTTATCGAAGCGGGGATCGCCTTCCTCGGTTTTCATGACCTGGAACTCTACTCATGGGGATCGACGATCAGCGAATCGATTAACGCCGCAGTTCCAGGCTACGTACAGAGCCGTGCGGACGAGCCCGCTTACATGATCTGGTGGGTGTCGACCCTCCCTGCCCTCGCGCTGACGATGACGGTGTTTTCGTTCAAACTGGTCGGAGACTGTCTCAGAGACGCACTCGATCCCCGGCAAAAAGGATAGTAATGACGGCCGAAATTTCATTCACGACGCAAGCTACACACATGAAAAATGATCACCTACTCTCAGTCAAGGACCTCCGGACCTACATCCGGGGTGAGCAGAAAACAATTCATGCTGTTGATGGGGTGAGCTTTGTCGTTAAGCCTGGTGAGACGGTTTGTCTCGTCGGCGAATCTGGCAGTGGTAAAAGCGTTACCTGTGCTTCACTCACCGGAATTATCCCCCAACCACCTGCAGAAATTGTCGACGGATCGATCATTTTTAACGGCGAGTCACTTCTCGATGCAGACGAAGCAGCCCTCCGCCAGATTCGGGGTAACCGTATTGCACATGTCTTTCAGAACCCACAGACAGCGCTTGATCCGGTTTACACAGTCGGTGAACAAGTGGTTGAGGCGATGACTATTCATCGAGACATCCCCGCACAAGCCGCACGCAGACGGACCGTCGAACTTTTCAAACGGGTTGGAATCCCGCGCGCGAGTGCTACAGTCGACAGCTACCCCCACGAGTTTTCTAGCGGCCAGCGCCAGCGCATTGCGATTGCGATAGCACTCGCGGCCAATCCTGATCTCCTCATCGCTGATGAGCCGACGACCGCTGTCGATGTGACCGTCCAAGCCCGATTGATCGAACTGCTGAGAGAATTAACCGACGGTGGAATGTCGCTACTGTGTGTCACCCATGATCTACGCGTTGTTTCCGCACTCGCCGATAGAGTGTTGGTAATGTTCGGCGGGACAATCGTCGAACGCGGACCCACTAAAGAACTGTTTACGCAGCCGTCGCATCCCTATACGCAAGCTTTGTTCGAGAGCTATAGCGGACTTTCTCGACGCTCAAACCGTTCCACACGCACCAAAATTCCAACGAACGGCTGCCGTTTCCGTGCTGAGTGTTCACATGCAATTGAGGAATGCGCGAAAGACGAGCAGCCCCCTTTCTATACGGTTGCCGGCTGCCAGGATCATTGTACATCGTGTGTGCACTACGGATCAGAAGGGGATCCAGGACCGATCATTGCCAATGCACACGAGGCTCAGCCTAAAGGAGGAACTGATGACTGATCCCGCAAAATCCGAACCGCCACTGCTTGAAGTCGAGAACCTCGAAACTCATTATCAAATTACCAAGGGGTTGCTGCGTCGGGAGGTTGGTCGGGTTCGGGCTGTAGATGGCGTGAGCTTCGCCATCGCCCGTGGCGAGGCGTTTGGGCTCGTAGGAGAATCGGGCAGTGGAAAGACGACGACCGCTCTCTCCGTACTCGGACTTGAAAAGCCGACCAGCGGTGAGATTCGCTTCGACGGGAATAGTATAACCGGTCTCCCAATGAGCGATTTACAATCGTTTCGCCGGCGTGCTCAGCTCATCGTTCAGGATCCGAATGAAGCGTTCAGCCCACGGATGAGCGTCGGTCAAGCGGTCGCCGAACCGCTTGCACTCCACGGAATGGGCGATGGAGATCGTCGGCGGGCGATTATCGAAGACCTACTCGAACGTGTCGGGCTGTCAGCGAGCGACGCTGATCTCTACCCTCATGAGTTCTCTGACGGAGAAAAACAGCGCCTCTCTATTGCCCGAGCGCTCGTTCTCAACCCCGATTTGATCGTGGCCGACGAGCCAACGAGTGCACTCGATGGTCGGGTTCGATCTGATATTCTCGCACTGCTCGACTCAGTACGGAATGAATTCGATATTTCAATGCTGTTCATTAGCCACGACCTCGATACTATAGGTCGATTTTGTGATCGTATTGGAGTGATGTATCTTGGCAAGATAGTTGAAAAGGGCAATATCGATAATGTTCTTGAATCACCCGCACATCCTTATACCCGCCTGTTGCTCAATTCGGTTCCGAATCTCGATCCGACCGATCAGGATTTTCCCCGGCCATTAACCGATACAGTTCCAGATCCGTCTAATCCGCCATCCGGATGTCGGTACCACACCCGGTGTTCAGAAATAATCCCACCCGATGATATAGACCTGCCCCATGAGCAGTGGCGGTCAATTGCTGCATTCAAGTTTGCACTCAAAACGGGTGAACTGCCTGAAGAAATCGACGTGGGCAAGTCGTCGCGCGGCGAGATACGAGCGGTATTCGAGCTTCCCAAGACGATTCCTGATGATCGTATGGACCGTAGGGTCAAAGCGGCGATCATCTCTTTAGCTCATGGTGAGAGATGTGATGCATATGAACAGCTCAATAACATAACCGTGAACGTCTGTGAGAGAGCAGTACCCGAGGATATTGAAAAAGACGGACGATACATTGCATGTCATCACTACGATCCAACGGTTGAGGGCGCTGCGGGGCGCGTGCTTTCACAGTGCGACATGACGCGATAGCAGGCTGACGATAGATACGATGAATTGATATGTCATAGACTATCGAAAGCTCTTATGTTATAGGGCTGACCGCGTGATCGCCTCGGAGATCTCGCGTCTCTCCCATTCCAGGCGCAGCCTCGTAACCTCCGTCGAGCTCGACGGTTTCGCTGCTCATACTCAGTATCGTTTGACGTCGAGGCCGTCGACGTTCTTGAAGTAACTATGTGATTTGCATTCCTGCTATTCGTTGCTGATGTATTCATTGCAGGCACTATCGGTCCCGCAACACCGTTTGGGTAAACATGTACGTGAGCGGTATCTACTTCCCCTGTATGTAGCGCTGAGTAATCCCAGAAGTTCATCTACGGAGGATGTCAACAAAACTAAATCCTGTATTCTGCACCTGTTTAATCTATGTATTTATAGTATGTACACACATATAATATCGCAATGGTAGATGAGGCTACTGAACGAGTTCTCTGGATATGGACGCTGTCGGAACTTGCTCTACTTGGCGTCTTCTTTCTCCTCCTTGCCGCCAGTCTATTTGGTGAGGGTTCACTCCTTTCAACAGTATCTCGGCAAGTACGAATCATAGCACTGGGGCTATTAACAGTTGAATTGCTCATTCCGCTGTTCGTGTACCTTAATCTACGCCGGAGTCCTCATAGGTCAGACACCATTTGGATCCATATCGCTGCAATGCCCTTGCTCAATATTCTCGGCCTCATGGCCTATCTTGCAGACCGAAACCAGAATCAGCAAGAATGACTGTTCTACTGGTACACCGATACGTAGACGCTCTGTATGTTGTGATTGGTATGGTCTTCAGTTCTCGGCCAGAATGGATGAAGCGCCTGTTCTGTAGGACTGGGAACTGAACAGCAGTTATCAGTTGGTCAAAGAGGGGCCCAAAGAGTCGCTCTCGTTCAGTCCATTACTCTTCTGGCACCAACAACTACAGCAATTCCGGCAACGACGACACCGATGATTGTTGGAATGAGCTGTCCAGATCCCCACTCCCATCCGAAGAACTGCGTTCCCACAATAGCGATGATGGCTATGAGGATGGCGAATGCAGTAATCACAGATGACTGGTCTTGATACTTAGCGACCATCTTTGCCACGAATATTACTGGCTGGTGTGAAAAATGTATGCCCTATATGTAGCGATTAGTTCTGTCTTCGTTTCCAGCTCGGATGGATGAAGTACCTGTTACATAGAGGTGCACATTGACTGTCTTGTTGGATTTCATGGCCAGTTTGTGGAAAAGCGACCGTGTGAGTTCGTGACTATCAACCTTCTCTCTGTCTCAATAGATATCAGTATGCAACTCGTCCGTGGAAACTAGAAAAGACCGACCGGGGCATGTTATGTTTATGTGTCCTCAGGAGGGTCCGGTGCTTGTGGAACGTGAGAGAGCGCAAGGATAAACAGTAGAATTGCGACCAGCAGTAATGCTAATCCAACAATCGAATCACTAGTAACTGGAATCTGGGAAATTGCTATTGTAACTATAACGGAAATAACGGCGACCACAGTACTTGTTGTGATTCTGTTTGTTTCGGCAGAGATCGTTTCAGCCGTTGTCCCAACCTGCTCACCGAGTCTGATTGCTTGGTTCGCTACATCCCAAGATAGAAACACTCCTCCCACCGCTACTGCTAACCGCCAGAACGGTGGTGTATCAACGATAGTAGCTCCTAGTATGCCACCAAATATTAACGCAATTCCAACACTTGCAAGCCAGCGTGCTAACCGAGCCTTAACTGAAAACACCCCAAGAGTCACTACCAACAGCCCAATTCCACACGAAAGACAGACGAGTAAAATCGGTAAGGGTGGAGCAAGGACTACAAAACCACTCAGTGCTAAAACAGCGCCTACGAATCCTACTCCAGTGAGAATCCGTCCAATAATTCTGTGGCTACGTCGACGGAGGAGTACCCCACCAATGAACAGTGTGAGACCTACTGCTTCTAACAGGAGTGGCACGGTCTGAATCGGTCCCGTCGAACCCGCTAAACACGCACCAACTAGTATAACAAAAGCAGTACTTGAACTCACTGTTGTCGGTAGCTGGTTCCTCGGATTGCCTGGAAGAGAACTCATTGTCTTACTTCGGTAGAGATCGCCGTATCGAGTGATTCTTCTGGCTTCCAGTCAACAGTTCTGATATCTGCCCGCCTAAGAGCAGCGAGACGATTCATCCGTTGAAGTTGCGCAACTGCAGCCCCCGTTGATTGTGCTGTCGTCACATTCGGTGATACCACTGTCACTGAGTGGCCGTCTGCTTGGAGGAGGCGAGCTGTTTCGATCGGAAACATATCGAGTACCGGTGAGAGAATGATTACTCCCGTATCCCGTCCAATTCGTGTTTGGAGCAGACGAACCTGTTCACCAACACTCTCGTCAGCAGTGCGTTTGTCTGGTGGTTCAAGCGGGAGGATAGTGGGGTCCTCAAGAGTCTGTTGCACGGTTGCAATGTGATGAGGTCCGGTATCTGGAGCGAGCCAACAGTGATTGGACCCAAACGTCGTGATTCCTATCGGCTTATTTACGTCTGAAAATGCATCTAGCAATTCACGTGCCGCAGTACGCTCATAGAAGACGGCATGTGGTTCACCGGTTCCGGACGATCGATAGCAGCTCTCTCGTGCGTCGAGACAGAGGATCGTTGCTTGGGATTGATCTTCACGGAAACTAATGGTTGTTAACTCACTGTCTCGAGCATACCGGTTCCAGTCAATTCTGTTCGGTGGATCTCCAAGCTGATAGGATCGTACTTTCGAGAATTCTGTTCCGTTTCCGCCTCCAGTCGTGAGAGTTGCTCCTGCACGGTGATGCATTGCCTGCCCAAACGAAACTGCTTGGATGGGTGAGCGACAGGCGAGTTCAGTGTCTGTTGAGACGGTCGTTTCGACCGCAATACTGCCACTCATATCTCTCAGAATGACAGTTGCCGGTCTGAACCGATGAACACCGTGTTTTGCGAGAACTGTATACGGGAACGTCGTATCATCACCGGGTCCGAGTGCTGCTGCATGACGCGCTGATCCACCTTGGACTGCAAGCATTGGAGGCACTCCGTCAACGATAGAGACATGAGAAAGGGGCTGATCGCCACTATTTCGGAGTGTAACAGTGACCTCGATATTCTGATTATGTGCTGGATCGGTCTCGGAGATAGTTCGTTCAATGGCAAGTGTTGAATCCGGGATCGCTGTAAGATGTGAATAGAGAGCAAAAACTACACCAGGAATCGACAGGAGCAACAATGCTGGTTCTCCCAAAAAAACGCCGAGTCCACTCGTAAGCAGTGCGGCGATAAGAGCGCCATTCCAGAATGTCGTTCGTCGGGTCACCATTGGGATATTTCCTCCTGTTCGGAGCGATGAAGAATCACGTGTGCCGTTCGTTGAGCTCGATACGAAAAGAGTACGTAGTCTACAAGCGATCGAACCCCTCGAACCCCCGAAACTGGCCCGGTGCGAATGAATGCCGTGGCGATCTGATCATCACTCCATGTTCCCTGTTCGATTTTTTCATGAGCGGATTCTACCGAACAGTCTGTCGTCCGAACAATTGTTTGTATCGCCACTTTTCGCAGTTGGGAATGAATACGCTCACGAGTAGATGGTACTAGTGGAAATAACACTAACCATCGACCGTCTAGTATATTTTCGAGCTCATATCCTGGTACTGGGGTTAACGGGACCTGCTCTGGTGTCGGTTCACTCTGGTCTCGATGGGTGGGATCGTCCAATAGAATAAGTGGCCCAAGTGTGCCAGCGATCACAATAACCACCGTAAAGAAGGCAATCAATACTGTTTCATTATCCCACGGCCAGGAGAGTATGACATCAGCGGACGGGATAAAGAGGACGATTAGTGCACCACAGAGCGAGAGAATACCAACAGTTAGCAACAGCCACCGCGACATTACGGTTAGTCGTGTCACTCTGTATCGTCCTCAAGTTGTTCGAGTACGAGCTCTGTATCTTGGGATATTTCAATAGTCGTAGTCGAATCGGCATAACGAATCTGCCTGAGTGCGTCCGTTAACGTCTCTATGGTGTCTTCATCAAATCCAGCGTCGATAGCGCTTTCGGCCCATTCTCTTGGTGTGCGTGAGTGTGGATGCTCTATCTCGAGTTGTTCTGTCATAGCGACCCAGGTTTCGAATACATCGTGTTTCGGCTCACTGGGAGGCCAGTTGTCGTCTGTTGAATTCGGATACGTAGACAGCTTTGTTGATTGAGGCCAATTCATCAGTAATGAACGAACTGAGGTAGGTGGTGAGTGAGGGAGATGCCGACTAACAACTAGTATGGTTATACCCACTCCACAGACCACAAGAAGTGGAAGACCGATTGAACCCAGGACATCAAGGGTAAGAGCGAGTATGGCACCGATGGAAATCATTCCTCCTGCAGAAGCAGAGAGTTCGATCTCGATTCCCAAGAAACCAAAGAGTGTATCGAAAAGCAATAACAGGATGGCTAACGGGGAGAGTGCAGGACCATCACTAGCTGTTGTAGAGACCTCATATGGAGATGTAGTGGGAACAGATTCTAGAACGGACGCTGTAATTCCAAGCGTGAAAATAGAAAGGAGAGCAGCGAAGACGAGTAGAGTCTTGTTCCATTCCGCTTCGCTACGGACGGCGCTTGGTTTTTGAACCATAAATATACGTTCTGTCACTCAGTTATTCATTCGAGGATCGGTACCTGGATTGATTCAAGAACAGAATCAATTATGTGGTCTTTGGTGATGTTACTGACGGTAGCATCCGGAGTAAGTACGAGTCGGTGAGCGAGCACCGGCTGGGAGACTCGCTTGACGTCATCTGGCACTGTGTAGTCCCGGCCACGAAGAGTTGCATGTGCTCGAGTGGCTTCGAATAACCGCTGTGTTCCACGTGGTGAAATTCCGAGTTCAACACGGTCATCGGCACGCGTTTCTCGAGCGAGTGCAACAATGTACTCGATAAGATCATCATCAATGTGAACTGTTTCTGGCACTTGGCGCAATTCAGTAATACGCTCAGCGTCAATAACGGGCTCGACAGAGGGACTCCTGTTCATCCGATCACGCCGTCGATGAATCATTTCAATTTCACCGGACTCATCTGGATATCCAATTGATGTTTTAACAAGAAACCGATCGATTTGGGCTTCCGGGAGTGGGAACGTGCCCTCCTGTTCAACGGGGTTTTGAGTTGCGATTACAAAAAACGGCTGTGGTAGTTGGTGAGTTTCACCACCAACGGAAACTTGGCCTTCTTCCATTGCCTCCAACAAAGCAGCTTGGGTCTTTGGCGGTGCGCGATTGATTTCATCAGCTAAGACGATATTCGCGAAAATGGGGCCTTCATTGAAGTCAAACGTTTGGTCTTGTTTGTTGAAGATATGTGTTCCAGTGATATCGGCAGGAAGTAAATCCGGAGTAAATTGAATCCGCGAAAACGAGAGGTCAAGAGCGGTAGCAACAGAGCGTGCAGTAAGCGTCTTCCCGGTGCCTGGTACGTCTTCTAAAAGAACGTGTCCCCGCCCAATAATACCAGTAAGGATTGTTTCAATAAATTCGCGGTCAGAAATAATCGCAGTAGTGATTTCAGTGAGAACTGTTTCACAGTCCGAACTCGCTCGATTAACATCCATAGGCGCATTTAATTCTGCCTGAAAGATGACTTTTCTGGCTTTGATAAGACTCACGACCGGAACCCTCACTCGCGAGCAAGAAACGCCGTATCCTCACATCGCTTCGCTCCGTTCCGAGACGGGGATTCCTCACTCGCTCGGGACAGTACTCACACATCAATATCAGTAATTCATCCTGAAATATAGTGTTGTTCGACTAATTATATCCCCCAACTATAGCACCAACTATTAGAACTAATACTATTGAAAAAACTACGCTATAAAACCTTCTCAATATTTGAAATACAATTATGAAACTGGCGATAAATGCGAACCGGAACGAAAATTTACTCCACGCCTTTGACACCTGATCATTACGGCGAAAAAGAAACACAGTAGCACTCCCGATAGCTGCACCCGCAATAATCAACAGTCCACTCTCAATAATAGCTAGTGTAGAACTAACAAGGCCTGTAGCAAATAACGCTAAGAGGATAGCAAGAAACACCCCATTGGTAATGATCCCGTAGAGAAGACCCTTCTGTGATGTAGAATCGGTATAATCAGGAAAGTCATTGCTCATAATGGTACTCAGTTATACTCCGACAAGTTATTTTCTATCTTATTCAATAGACTATATGTAATACAATCTGTTACTATCTGTAGTAATTGATGTTGTCTTCATTTCCCGGCCAGAATGGATGAAGCACCTGTTACGTAGTGGTGGGAATGAACCAATTCTCTATTTCAACCAGTACGATCCGTTAGTATTCTCGTGCTTTGTCCCATTCTCTGGGATCATCTAACGACTCGGTTTCCAACAACTTCTCTACTTTCTGCTCAAACTGTCCATCAGTAAGTTCTCCGCGGGCGTATCGACTCCGAAGAACTTCAAGGGAGTCAGCTGAATCAGTGGATGTCTTTTTCGAAGCACTCTGGGAGTCTCCAAACCCTTTGTCCCAGAGGTAATACTGACTCGAATCATACGCGTCTGAATCCGGTGGAACCTCTTTGATCGCGAGTTCCATCACCCCAGAGACGAGCATTCCTGCAACCAATGCCCAGTACCACGGAACCGAGAATCCCACATACAATCCGATAACGATGAGAGTTGCAATAGCGAGAGTGAACCAATGATCATCAGACCTCAGCAGTGAGGACATTGGGTATTATTCCTCCTCTCTCATTCTGGTGATCGATCTCATGATCTTCTGTCAATCTTACCACTGAATGTTGATAAGTCTTACACAAACCGTTTAGCTCAACATGGGAGATCTCCTGTATGTAGTGATTGGTGCCGTCCTCAGTTCACACTTAGGAGAGATGAAGCACCTGGTATATAACGGTGCGAATTTAGCAAAACGAGTGACAAAGCCTATTCAAGTATCCTTCCAACGGTGACGTATGATTAAGCGGCAAGAACGGAACATACGGCGAGATGGAGCCCTCTTTCTGCTCGGCTTCGCTGGTATAATTCTCGTTGAAATCGCCGTATCATCAGGGCCGGTCGGAAGTGACGGGAGGGTAGTTCAAGGCCTCCTTTTCGGTTGCTCAATTGGAATACTGCTTTCTGGTATTTTTCGTGCTCCTACCAAACAAGCCCTTTACTCAACACTTTCATTAGGGGTCGGCTTTGCTCTTGGTGCTGTTATCGACATAGTCTGAGTCAAGTCTTGGCACCTGCAGGAAATGGCTCCTTTTCCGGGGTTCATCTATGTGAAGATTCCCATTGAAACGAAAATAACAATCATAATAAGCGCACTCCCTCCAAGGACTTGACCGATTCGCAGGTATCGGTGAGTATTCTGATATACTCTTCCAGTGATAACACCAAAAGAGATGATGAGAACACCTACACAAACTGCGGTCACCAAACTGATCCATATGATAATCTGTATATTTTGGAGATTAGGTTCTAAGAACCAATGAATATACAGGGTATAAATAGCCCAGACTGCAGCAAGGATTCCCGCTGCCAGTTCCAATCCTGAGCGAGGGTTGAACCAACACATACGTAGAAATACATTGTATGGGTTGAGATATGTTCGTACAAAATACTATTGTATCTTCTTCAAGAGTTCGGAAACCGAAGAGTCGGCACCCCGGTCGATTGCGACGATCTATGCAACACTGGGTGACCCCAACCAGGTGGAGAATTTCAACAGGGGCGTTTTACGAATAGTGAGGGTACCGAGGGAATATCTAACTGAGCCCATCCTTTATGTTATATAGCACGTTCTCAGATACATGGCCTTCCTCGCCAGTGACCTCCTTGAACTCGTTCCACTAGATCCTGACAACGAAACGCACGTCGAAATGTATCGTCAGTCTCGTAATGATCCCGAGATGCGTGTGACCGGCGCGTATGGTGAATGTCTCACCCGTGAGCAGGCACGAGAGGGAATTACTAGACGGCAGAACACTGAGGCTCCGAGCACGCTCTGTGCAATCCGGGTTGAGGGAGACATCGTCGGTTGGGCTGGGACAATTCTTCAAGATTCACGGGCTCGTGTTGCAGATGTTGCCTACTACATTCTCCCGGAGTATTGGGAAAATGGCTACGCGAGTGAAGCTACTCGGCTACTCGTTGTCTTCGCCTTCGAGGAGCTGAATGCCCGACGGATCGAAGCGAGTGTTCAAGTCGACAATCCTGGGAGTAGGCGTGTCCTCGAAAAACTCGGGTTCCAACAGGAGGGAACGAAACGTGAGGCCTACTACAAAGAGGGCGACTACAAGGATATTACACTCTGGGGGCTGCTCAAAACGGAATTTACGACATGATAGAAAATACGAGGACAACAGAGATCAGTTACCTATCTGGCAGGGCGGCGATCTTGTGCCTGCGGTATGACTACTGTCCCGAGCGAGCGAGGAATCCCCGTCTCGGAACGGAGCGAAGCGGAGTGAGAATACGGCGTTACTTGCTCGCAAGTGAGGGTTCCGTAACGCTCTCGCGAATATGTTCTGTACACCTTAGTGGATCCTGACACTCAAAACCACGTGACACCAATGATCCCTCATTCAAATGTACGAGAGTCTAAATAAGGAGGCAATTGAAGATATTCTTGACGCTCCTGAACCAACGCTCAACAGGAACGATACCCCCATCATCTATTTCGATCAAAAGATCTGGGGGCAGCTTCATGCCGGCCGCCACGATCCCGACTCCCGCCATACCGAGGCTTACCAGACCGTCCAGCAAGCCGTCGACAATGATGACGGTATCTGTCCGTATTCAATAGCCCGCTTCTTCGAAACCGACGCACACCCCGACGAGACGTTCAAGCGAGAACTCTACGAGTTGATGATTGACCTCTCCAACAACTTCTGCATGCGGAACTACTTTGATGCCATCGGTGCCGAGATCATGGCCTACCTTTTCAGGCATATCGACCTGCTGCCCGAGATTGACCCTGCCGATCAGGTATTCGACCGCGGTCTCATCGCCCCTCACGGTACCCCTCGAATCATGGACGATGGCGAACCAATCGATGATGAGTGGAAGGTTCACAAGATTTTCCGATCAGAAGAACTTACCCGGCAGATAATTCAATCCGATGACTTCGCTGCCAACCTTCCCGACCTCCGGGATGAAGAGGAACGTACTGACTACGTTGAGACACTCGAACCCATACGGCAGGAATACGAGGACATCGCCGATACTGACGAGGAACGCCGCGAACAACTGATCATCGAAAGCTTCCGGAATGACGTACTCCCCCGGCTCATCCACACCGCTGAACAGCTTCCCATCGACGTCAACATATTCTCCATTATCGCTCGCGACACCGCCTTCAATGGGTTCGATGACTTCTTCATGCAATTTCCTACCTACTACGCCCACCTTGACCTCATTCTCGGCCGCGACTTCCACCGGCGCCGCGACATCGAGGCCAACGACCTCAACGACGTAATGGCCCTCGCCGTTGCCATCCCCTACACCGACGCTGTCATTACCGAGAATTTCTTTGCCGGCGTCGCCCATAAACAGGGACTCCCCAACCGGTTTGACACCATCATCCGTACCGACCTTCAAGACCTACCTGATCTCCTCGACGACATATAAAATCTCGATTATATTAGCGAATAATAGATTCTTTCGAGGATCTATGTAGACCGTACTCTATTGGTTGACAATATAGATGGACCATGCCTCAAGCGTGCTATTGCTCGTCGATACGCGGTGACAACAGAGTACAGACCGATAGTTACTACGAACAGCCAAAGCGGGTCTGTGAACCGGTCAATAAGGAACGCCGCAGGCGGTCACTGTGAATCGAAGCGACGAAAACGCCAATAGTAGCGAGAAACGTGACTACAGGGATTCGTGGTTGAACATACCGAAGCGGTCGAACAGAACAAAGAATCCCCAAAACGAGCCGAGGCCAAAAAGGTACATGAGAAGGAAGCTAGTGTTAATCGAGTTCCCCTCCGGTGAGAGAATCCACGCAGTGATCAGTCCACTAACCAGTATCAATAGCGGTGCCACGAACAGTACGAATGATCGCTGATAACCCTCCATAATGTATCTGAATTAGTCTGTATTTCGACTACTACTATCAAGAAATTTTCGTCGACGACTAACGGATCCACTTTTCTGGCGGGGTAGCATCTCGTGCTTGCGGTTGCACTATTGTCCCGACCGACGAGGAACCCCCGTCTCGGAACGGAGCGAAGCGGAGTGAGAATACGGCGTTTCTTGCTCGCGAGCGAGGGTTCTGGTTATCATGAGTGTTGATATGATGGACATATTGACCCGGACACCGAGGGCTGTAGTTCAGAATAGCTCAGTGTATAAAAGCAAGAAAGCCAACATCTATTATGATGTGGTTTGTAACATCAATAGATGACCGGGGATGAGGCCACACTCATACTCAGCGAATCAATCGACTTCCCCGAGACCCGGCGTATCGCACGGATGAAGGTGTGGTCTGTCCCTGAGTCAGACGCCTATCCAGATGGCATCAAATACCGGTTGCACTACGGGACGGTTGAGGGAGAGACCATCCTCCGATACGACAATTCACACGGCGATACGAAAGGCCACGAACGCCACACGGCCGATGGGGTAGATCCCTCCTACGAATACCCAGGCGACTACAAAACCGTCTTAGACCGGTTCCAAACAGAGGTCGAAAATCATGAACGCAACGACTAACCACGACAGTACCTCCATGCACCGAACGCTAACCGTTCGTGTTGCCTCGCCGAGCGACACCTTCGAGAAGGTCGCCGAGAAATTCGAGGCACTTGACCGAGGCGAAGATATTGATCCGCTGTACGAGATCACGTTTCAACGAGAGGAGGATTTACAGCGACTTCTCTCGGCGAATAACATCCAGTTACTTCGATCAATCGCCCGTGAATCGCCCGAAAGCATTCGGGCGCTTGCCCGTGTGGTAGGGCGAGATATTCGACAGGTTCACGACAACCTCCAGGAACTGGAAACCTACGGCCTCGTCGAGCTCAAGGACGGGGGGCGTTCACGGCAGCCCTCGGTCTGGTATGATAATATTGAGATTGAGGTACCTATCGCTCCGTAATTCGCATACTGTTCTATCTATGACTGAGGTGGTGGCTAAGCGAGGCGGTCTATCTTATCCTGCCAGAGCGCCGGCAGGCGCGACGGCTGGATTGCAGCCGGGGAAGTTGAAGTATGCTGCCAGTTAGAGACCACCGGCGTGCAGTCACCTCCTGTCTTTGCAGTAGGAACAAGCGTCCCGAGTGGCGCGAGAATCTCCGTCTCGAAGCCGACCAACGAGAAGCGAGAATACGGCGTTACTTGGAGCGCCGCGTGGGTTCTGTAACGCACGCTAGTGGCTATCACAAACTCTGTCATGCCTTGGTATATCTTCGTTCCCAGGCTGATTGGATATATACAAATTTTTGATATGTTCGATAATATTAAGTTGTATCTGTCCCAATAAGCTAGAGAGACTATGGCATCAATTGAATTCAATCCACAGAGCCAAGAGGATATTGCTGGAGGTGTCCTTCTGGCACTTGTGTCGATAGGGCTTTTAATGGGTCATTGGCAGTATGGTGTTAATTGGCAAAATCCAGCTATCATGGCCTGGCTCGCGACAATCACTGTTGTTTGTGTTGCACTTGGAATCTATGCATTTGGATATATTACTGGAGATATCTACAAAAATAAATCGACTTATACCTCAATTTCACATATTCTTGGAACGATTGCGATAACGACAATTCTGATTTTTGTACTGGCTATCTTCTTCGTCTAAAGTAAGGGCCCTTATCGCATGTGCCTATTTAACTACTATCGGATCGATCTTGCTTGCGTAGCTTGCTTTTGTGGACTGGTGATTCCGGTATGTCCCCACGCGTAGGTGGCTGGGTATGCCACCACACTATATACGCTTGATCTGATCGGGAAGCAAAACCTTACTAGGTGTGCGCGACTGCGACGATGTTGTCAGTACCTTTCGGTACAGCGTCGCGTAGGTCTGCGCTGAATATTCGTTCTATGTCCGCCAGAATGCTGATTGTTCGGGAGTGTCTCGAAGCCTCGCCGTTCGAGGACATGCTACTCAACTACGACGCTCGCGAGGGAGGCGAACTCGCACACTACGTTGCCGATGAACACGGCGGCGAGCAGTTCAAGCAGCTGGCCGCGGAGCTTGAACGGACAGACGCACTCGCACAGAAAGACGAGCGGATCGCCGAGCTCGAGACACAACTCCGAGAGACGTCGACGCCGTCCACGGTCGAAGCGCGGGCCGACGGTGGCGAGGATCGCTCTCTCGAGGAGCAGGCTGCCGCTGTCGTCCGCGAGATCGGAGCCAACGACTGAAAGCCACGTCTACATAAAACAAACTACGAAAATGCACGCACTTGCCGCATGGCAATAGGGTGGCCGACAGTTGGTGAATAAACTAGTTGCTTTAGCGCGCCCAACATCTTTTGTCGTTTGTAGGGTAGTAGTAAAAACTGATTGGATGGAGTACTACTGCTTAGAGTGCGCCTGGACAGCAGCTACAGATGAACCACTGAAGAACGACTCAGGGCAGGCAGCTGTTGACCACCACGTTATGACGGGCCATTCGATTGTCTCTGAGAGCTATTCGGATACAAGCAAGAGCGACTATCGAGTACAGCAGGTTTTGAAGTAAGTCTCAGACAGTCATATCTGGTCAGCGGTCATCCCATATTTGCGGTATGACTACTGTCCCGAGCGAGCGAGGAACCCCCGTCTCGGAACGGAGCGAAGCGGAGTGAGAATACGGCGTTACTTGCTCGCGAGTGAGGGTTCCAGTAGTCCGCTGTGGCACGTATCAGAGGTTAGTTCACATCTGTTGAGCGTAACTGGAGGACTGTGGGATACAGAGACCTCACGTATCGCTCAATACAGCGGAAAGATTATATGGTATAGTATTATTCTCTGAAAACAGAGACTGAAGGATGACCGTTTCCACCCTCTTCTAAGTCGTCGCGTCCCGCTTTGGGGCCGCGAGAATCGTCTTTGTAACGAATAGAGCGATGTATCTGATTCTATCGCTCACAGCGCCAAGCATTAGCAAAACATGAGTAAACTACCGACACGAGCAGACATCGATAACCAGTACAAGTGGAACCTCTCAGTTATCTTCGAATCCGGCGAAGATTGGGGGAGCGAATGGACCGCAGTTCACAACCGGTTGAAAGACCTCCGCGAGTACGAGGGCCACATCGCACGAGACGATGAAACGTTATTGCGCGCTCTCCAGTTGTTCGAGGAAATACTCCGCCGCACGCAACGGCTTCGGCTGTACGCCCAATTGAAGCGTAACGAGGACACCGAGAACAGCGCCCATCAGGAACGCCTCCACAAGTCAAATCGGTTAGACCGGGATGTAACAAAAGTCACCGACATGGTGCGACGTGAGATTCAGGCTGCTGGCCGCGAGACGATAATGCAGGCGGTTGACGAGGCTGAGAAGTTGGGTGTCTACAAGCATTTCCTCGATGACGTTCTTCGGATGGGAAACCATGCACGATCCTCAGAGGTTGAAGACCTGCTGGCAGATTTCACCGAGGTCATCGAATCGCCGATACGTGTCTACTCCTCGGTCACGAACAACGATATCAAGCCACAGCCTGTGGAGACGTCCAATGGAAAACAGATCGAGGTGACGGGGGTCAATCTCGGTAAACAGCTCCGCTACCGGGACCGCGCGTTCCGTCGCCGTGCCTACCAGTCGGTGTACGAAGAACACGCCGCCGTAGAGCACACTATTGCGACAGCATACGCGGATAAAGTGAACGCACAGGTGGCCCTCGCAGACGCTCGAAACTACAACTCAGTGCGGGAAATGGCGTTCAATAAACCAAGCTATCCTGAAACCGGGCTGCACATTCACCTCCCTGTCGAGGTTCACGACGCCCTGATAGCCGCAATCCGCGACTCACTCGACCCACTGCATCAATACTACGAGCGGCGAAAAGCAATCCTGGAACTCGACGAACTCAAAGCCTGGGACTTGGGTGTTCCACTTGCCGACGCGAACGAGCCGTCTGTGTCATATGAGGATGCGCGAGACCACATCCTCACTGCCGTCGAACCACTGGGGGAGTCGTACAAAAATCGGCTCGAAGAGTTCTTTGCGTCCCAACGTATCGATGTCTATGAGACAAAAAACAAGCAGAATATCCTTGCGTACGGACCGTGGGCTTATGATACCGGATCGTACCTCCTGTTAAACTATCAGGACGACGTACGTTCGATGTCAATCCTTGCCCACGAACTTGGTCACGCGATACACGCTGAGTACCTACGAGAGGCCCAGTCGCCTGTGTATGCGACAGGGGCACGCCCTATCGAGGAAGTTCCGAGTTACATCCACGAACTCTTGCTCATACATCACCTGCTCGATGTGGACGACTATGCTCTCCGCCAGTATGCACGTGACCGCTTGCTCGATGTGGTACAGGGTATATACGGCTCGACGCTACACTCACTGTTCACGCATAAGACGTATCGGACCGTCGAAGATGGAAAGGACCTAACGCTCGACCGCATCGAGGAGATCTATACCGATCTCCTGTCCGAATTCCGTGATCCAATGGAGATCGATACGTGGGCGAAACGAGGGTGGCTCGTCGGTAGTCACGGACGACTCCCTTATCATTTCTATCAGTACGCCCTTGGGACAGCTGGCGCACTACGCACCGTCGAACAGCTTCTCGACGGTACCGTCACACCGCACGAGTACCACGACTTCCTGCGAGCAGGTGGAACGATACGCTCTGTCGAGGCATTTGAAACACTCGGTCTCGACATCCGGTCACGAGAACCGTTCGAACGGGCATGCTCAGCAGTTGAGGAACACGTAGAGGAACTGGGCACGGTTAAATAGCACCAGAATCTAGTTTTCTGACTTCTTTGTTTGATTCGATATGAGATTATGCTACTACTATCGTATTTATTATAAATATTGGAAGTGATAATAATTCTCTGTATGTAGTGGGTTGGTGCTATCTTCATTTCTCGGCTAGAATGGATGGAAAGACTTGCTACTGAGGACTGCAAACAGAACATATAAGGAATATTTATCTTCATCACAGGAGTGTAGATACGTCAATGGGATCTTCTTCGTATAGTTCAGAGTAGCCAGTTGATCCGTTACTGTATCTATAACTGTACGCTGTTTCTTCCCCAGTTACAGAAAGAATCCGATACTGATCATCAGTAATTTCAATTGCGCAACCGTCTTCGAGTGCTATTCCGGACATACATTCTGATCGTAGTTGATCTTGAAATGCAGATCGTCGTTCTGATGTTGCATGCGGAGTACATGCGAGGTTCTCGATCCAGTTTAGACACTCGACCAAAGTGAACTCCGTCCCGTCTATCGAATCGGATAGACCACTGGCAAACCAACACATTGCTCCTGCGCTCAGTCCCGCCATGATTGTCCCTTCCTGATAAGCTTCGTAGAGCAGTTGATCAACATCATATTCTCTCCAGCAACTGATCAACAGCGGAAGGCTTCCCCCGCCTACGTACACAACGTCAGCCCAGTCGATATCACTGTAGATTTGCTCTTTTTCGACTTTCTTATCATGAAGCACCAAATGTCGAGTCTGGCACCCAAGTACGTCTCCATAATAATTATCAAATAGATCACGATATCCGACTGCATCACCACTCGCAGTTGGGACAAAGAGTGCTCGAGGAACCTTAGAGTCAGTTGTATCACAAATATACTGGTCGATTGGCTTTGTTTCCTCTCTCGCGATCTCCCCACCACCGATAGCCACAATCGTAGTCATAGTGCTGTAAAATCAACTACCGTTCAAATAATTATTTGTTGTGTGAGGGCTTCACCCGTATGTGACGCTGAGTGACTCAACCATTTGTCTATGGAGAACCCCTTCTACGGCGGCCATCCCGTACTCGCGGTTGTACCACTGTCCCGAGCGAGCGAGGAATCCCCGTCTCGGAACGACCAACGGGAGTGAGAATACGGCGCTACTTGCTCGCGAGTGAGAGTTCCGGTAGTTAACTGTGGCATATACCAGAGAATAGTTCACACCCGTTGATCGTACTTGGAAGACCGATATACACAGATAATGAATTGAACAGTTACGGGAGAGTAGCGAGGAAGAAGGGTTTCACCCCGTCATCGGTGGTTGGGTCCAGGACGTCCCATACGTCTCGTATCTCGAACCCACAGCCCTGCAGGTCTTTCCGAGTTGCTTCGGGACCTGCCATTGACCAGCGCATCTTGACCCCACTGTCAAGCCAATCGGGGTTTGATCCGGTCCACTCAACACCGCCCTCGGTGACCAGTAACGTCCCGCCGGGCCGGAGTACGCGTGCGAACTCTGCGAGGGCGCGTCGGTGGTCGTCCACCGGAACGTGGATCAGCGAATAGATTGCGCTAACGGCATCGAATGAATCGCTGGCGAAAGGGAGTGAGGTCATGTCGCCTTGTACGAGTCTTGCGGTAACCCTTTCGCTGGCCAGCGATAACTGCTCGCGGGAAATATCGAGGCCGACGCCGTTCTCCCCAGCCATTAGTAATGTCGACCTGCCCGGTCCACAACCGGCGTCCAGCAGTTCGTCTTCGGGCCCGAGTTCTTTCTGAAAGCGCTTCACGGGCTTGGGTAATTCCGACGAGGACTCAGAAGTCACTACGTCTATGTAGTGTTTAGCCATTTCATCATAGGCTTCCTTTACGTCTCGACGTTCATCCATACACAAGTCGAGACATGACGGTCACTTCAGTGCCCCCCTGATCGTTCTATGCGCTCGGTCTATGTATCAGTATGATCGCTGAAGGTTAACGTGAAACCAAGTCAGTCGGATCATTCTCTGGTACCCTCCCTTGTGCAACAATCGCCTTTGGGAGAAGGAGAATATGTTGCACAAGGGAGATCGAATCAAAAACATCAGATACAAAGATACGATTGGTATGCCCTCGCTCTCAAGCCGGCCAGGTATGCCCACACCTTGTTGGGATCAGATGACCACAAAATACTAGAAATAGGACTATTATAGTGTATCCATGCAGTACACTAGTCGAAATCGCGCGACGAGAAGCAGACAGCTACTATTCTATAGTACTATACTAACTTGCAATCACTCTACCACCCCGCACAACCCAGAATCAAAGCCGGCCTGCATACCCCACGCAGAAAGACGAGGGACCCTCCAATGAGCGACAACCAGCAGTCCGATACATCACGTAATAAACCCGTCACGATGTACTATACGGCCGACGAAAAAGCCGCCATCAAACGCGAAGCCAATGACGCCGGGAAAACTGTCTCGACCTACTGTCGCGATCTCGTTGAACGCCAGCGAACGGCCGACGACCTCGAGCAACTCGATGCCGAGGCCCGCCTCGAACGAGTCATGGCCGAAGGGACCGACCGCGTCGAAGAGATTGCCGAGGATGTCCGCGAACAGAACGGCCTCGTGATCCACCTCCTTCGAGAGATCGAAGACCAACTCGACGGCGTCGACCTCGAGGAAACCGACAACGGAACAGACACCGATGACGATAACGGCTCAGGCTCAGGGAAGGCCAAGAGCGTCGACGAGCTGCTATGAGTTCACAGTCTCCTGTCTCCGCCTCGGAGTTCTATTTCAACGTCTCGAACTTGGACGGCGACGAGGCGCAGGGAAAGATGAACTACATTTCTCGCGATTCGGAACAGGAACAGGCGAAAGGACGCGAACAGGTGCCGGTCCACAACAGGGCTGGCCGCCCCATGTCCGAGAGAGAACGCGAGCAATTCATCGAGCACGCGGAGAGTCACGACTACTGCCAATGCTGGCAAGTGAGCCCACCGAACGGGAACGACCTCTCTCGCGACGAACTGCGGAAAGAGACCCGCCGCGTGGTCGACGACTACACTCGGGACAAGTCGACCTCCCGAGTTGCTTACGCCGTCCATACGGACCAGGACGGTCCGAACCACACCCACGTCTTAGTCACCGGCAACGAGCGAGAGCTTCGGATGGACCGCGAGGACATCGAACAGACGCGAACGAACGCACATGAACGTATGACCGAAAACGAACGATACCGCCAGCGACGGCGAGAACACGGGCAGGAGAATGACCGTAGGCGTGATCTCGGAGGCAGGAGGGGACGATAAAGATGATCGAGACCCTTCTGCCAGTGGCCGCTGTAGGAACAGCCGGGTTGGCCTACAGCGTGAAACGGAAAGTGTTCCCACCCATGCCGGAGCCCGACGAGGATCACTTCGTCCTCCCGATCAAACTCAAATCCGGTGACGCCGAGGACATCAGTAACCGCTTCGTCCGAGGTATCCGAATTCCTCGCCGATCGTTGCTTACACTCGGGGCGAGCGGGGCCGGTAAATCCGAGACGCTGAAACACTTCGTCGATCAGCTCCAGAACGATCCGAATGAGCCGGTCGTCGTCTACGATCACAAAACCGACTATCAAGACTTCCTCGGTGACCACGGAACGCCTATGATTCGGCTCTCATCCGAGGGTTCGGCCGACGAGAATGGGGACGCAATCGCGTGGAACATCTTCGCGGAGATTGAGGACGAGGAGGACGCCGATGAACTCGCTCGTGCGCTGTTCCCCGAGCAGAGTGGGGACTTCTGGAACGCAGCCGGACGGCAGTTGTTCGCGGCGATTCTGAAGTACCTCAGACGCGAGCTCGAGGATCCTGACAACGCCGATCTCGTGGACTACTTCGCACGGGCGACTCCCGAAAAGATGCACGAGCACCTCACTCGGGACGGCCACGAGGACCTCACGGCCGCCGCAAGCGCGATCAATCCCGAAACGGAACGGCAGGCCGGCTCCGTGTTCGCGACGGCCCAACAGCAAATCACGGACCTCTTTGTGGGTGACTTCGCCGAATCGGGCGACTTCTCGATTCGCGAGTATATGGACGATCCTGACGGGCGGGTCTTGGTACTCGATTACCCGACCCGACAGTCCGGTACGATCGCGCCCGTGTTCCGCTACCTGATCGACCAGGCGATCATGCACGGCATGGACGACCCGGATCGGTCGGCGTACTACCTGCTCGACGAGATTGAGCACTTGGACGCGACGATCAAGCGTCTCGGCGAGTTGATCAACGTCGGCCGAGGCGTCAACTGTCAGGCGATCCTCTCGCTTCAGTCGGTCGCCCAGCTCGAGGATACGTATGGGAAGGAACGCGCTCACGCGCTGCTGTCGGGCATGGTCACGGTGATTGGGCTTCGAGTGGCCGACGAGGAGAGCGTCAACTTTCTCCGCGAGACTGTCGGAACGTCCTTCGAACAGTATACTCGGAATTCAGGCGACAGTCGTATGCCCAACGAGAGCGAGGAGAAAGAGGAGTATCAGTTCGCGAAAGGTGATCTCCGGAACTTCGACCCTGGCGAGGCCGTGATTTGCCGACAGGGCATGGGGTGGGTTCACGCACAGATACAGCTGCTCGAGGGGTAGCAGACTGACGGGGTTACAAGCCGGATCTTTTGAAACTGTAAAATCCTGTTTGTCGATCTAGGCTTGACGTACTCAGTTTTTGTTAGCGTAGTCACCGAGACGACCGGCGTCGTCGCTTCCTCCACTTACGCCTGCCAGTCGCCGACGTACTCGCCGGTCGAGTCAGTTGGGGCGGTATACTGACGGTTCGATCCGGATTCCCACGTCACCTCGCCGCTCTCGTCGATTTTAACGAACTTGAACGCCACCGTCGTCCCCGCGGGGACGTTCACGTCGTAGTACCACGCTGGGTACTCATAGACGACCTCGTTAAAGAACGGTCCGACCGCACGGTCGGTGTCCCACTCGCCCAATTCGTGGACATCACCCATGATGTAGACGTTTTCGCCAGGTTCAGTCTCGGCCTCGTCGACGATGAACCTCACGGAGACTTGGTCACCGCTGAGCACCTCGTAGCCTCCGAACACGTTACTCTCGGTTCCGTTGTCGTCGACGATATGAACATCGTAGTAGCCACCCGACACCGAGGGCACGTCAACTTCTATCTGCGTATCAGACCACGAGACGACTGTGGCATCCGTCGATCCGAACTGCACCGATCCAGCGGTGTCGCCAAATCCCTCGCCGCTTATCGTTACGGTGTGGCCGGGTTGACCCATCGTCGGACCGACGTGGCCGAGCGTTGGTTCCGTCGTCGTCCCACTATACTCCCAGACGCAGACAGTCTGCGGCCCAAGTGAGAACTCGTCTATCGAGCCATCAGCGTTGACGACGGTGTCGAAGCCGCTGAGTAACCCACCGAGGGCGTCCGAGTAGGTGCCCTGCGGAAGCGCTGTGTACACGCCCGACACATCGTACCGGTTGAGACTACGGTTGATAGCGACCAGCACGACGTTGTCGCCGAACTCGCGCTCGTAGACGAATACGTCGCTGTTCATCCAGCGCTGCTCGGTATCACCGAATGCCAACGCCGCATTCGATTTTCGCAGCGGAGCAAGTGCCTGGATCACTTCGTATGCCGTCGTCGTGGTGTTGAACGACGGCATCGGCTTACGATTGTCGGGGTCATTACCGCCGGTAAGATACTGCTCAGTGCCGTAGTAGACCGTGGGAGTACCACGAGAGGTCAGAAGCACCGCCAGCGCCATATCGGTGTTTCGGGTGTCGCCGCCGGAGGTGGTGAACCGTTCCATATCGTGGTTGTCGATGAAGGGCACTTGGTCGACGACTTGATCGTGTTCGCTCGCCGTCTCCTGTAACATATCCCAAAAGTCGTTCCAGTCGTCATCGAACTCGCGAAGCACCTGCCGAATCTCCTGACCAAAACGGAAGTCAAGGAGGCTCATTCCGCTGTCGTTCGAGAACTCGTAGTAGCGCTGGTTTGACTCGTCCGCCCCGAGGAACCACTCGCCGAACGTGAACACGGGCTGATGGTCGTAGATAGTGTCCATCAGCGTCTTCTGCCACTTCGGAGCCATATGAGCTACGGCGTCGACACGAAGGCCGTCGATACCGGTGTCGAGCCACTGTCTAATGGCGTCCTTCAGGTACTGGTCGATGTACGCCTCCTGCTGGTCGAAGTCAGCCAGGTTGTACAGGTTCCGGTATATTTGGTCTTCGTAACTGGAGTAGTCGGTGCCGCCGTTGTGGTGGAAGTAGTCTTCAGGGTCGTTACTGTAGGATGCGACGACCTCGTCGTCATCGTAGAGAACACCGTCCTCCAATTCACCGCCGTCGGTCGACGGCGAGGTGTGGTTCGGTACAAAGTCGATGACGATCTTGATACCGTTCTCGTGGGCGGTGTCAACGAGGGTCTGAAACGTCTCCATGTCGCCGAAGTAAGGGTTCGGATCTTGGAAGTCTCGCGCCCAGTAGCCGTGGTACGAAGTACCGCTGTCGGAGTCGACTTCAGTGATGTTCTCGAATGGGGGTGAAATCCAGATGGCCGAGATGCCCATATTTGTCAAGTAGCCGTCCTCGATTCTATCGATGACGCCCTGCCAGTCACCACCGCAGTACTTTCGTAAATTCGAGCAGTCCTCGCTGTAAAGATCGCCGCTCGGATTGTTCGATTCATCGCCGTTTTCGAAGCGGTCCGTGATGATCTGGTAGATGACATCATCGGTGAAATCAACGGCTGCTCTCGGTGATTCCGTCGTAGCCGTTTGCGTCGCATACGTGAGCTCCGCGTTCGCGCCGGTTCCCGTGACGCCGATGGTTCCGAGGCCGATCCCTTTCAGTAGATTTCTGCGATTGAGTTTCATCTGAACTCTGTTGAAAAATTACTACATACTTTGTTGTAAGTATTATCTATGATAGACTATAATATTAAATTACTTACTAAGGTAAATAGCGGAACAAAACGCCTCTGTCAGCGTTTATTGCTGATTTGAGCAACGGAGAAAATCGAAGGTGATGAGGGCACACCCGCTTACCCTTCCATGCCGCTGAACGACAGGCCACCTTCAATATAGCGCTGAGCGAACAGGTAGACGAGCATGATGGGAGCGGCGAACGTCAGCGCGAACGCCGAGAACCGCGCCCATGGGATGGAGTACTCGCTGATAAGCGAAAACAGTCCTACAGGTAGGGTGTAGTTGTCCGTCGACAACAGAGTCTGTGCGACAACGAACTCCGTCCACCCCGTTAGGAAGACGAAGATAAAGACGGTCGCCAACCCCGCCGCCGACAGCGGGATGATGACCTCGGTGACGACGCGCCACGGCGGTGCGCCGTCAACGACAGCTGCCTCCTCGTAAGAGACGGGGATACCGTCCATGTATGTCTTCAACAGCCATGTGTTAAACGGCACTGCCGTCGCCGCATAGTAGACGGCGAGCGCGAGCTTACTATCGTTGAGTCCGACCTGAACGTACACTGCATAGAGGCCGATAAGCAATGCGATACCGAGTCCACCGCCGACCTGCGTCAATAAGACGTAGACGAATAGGATTTTTCGTCGGAAGATAAATTCGCGACGTGATAGCGCGTACGACGCCGGAATAATGAGACACATCGCAATGATGACTGTCGGAATCGAAACGGTGAGGCTGTTCCAGAAAAATTGTTTGAATTCAGAAGGATTCTCGACCCCGTAATCAGAGACATCGAGGAAGACGATCTCGGGCGTGTTTATCACGATCGCGAGATCACTCAAGGGAACATTGAGACTAATGGCGTAGCCGGGAATCGCGAGATCACCGATGACCCAGAGAAACGGCTGCAACGACGGATTCTCCGGCAACAACGTCAATCCATTCGACGAGTAGATCGAACCGCCCGAACCGGACAGTGCCGCCATTAGAATCCAGTAGATAGGGAACATTAGCCCAGCGACAAGTATGAGTGCGCCAAGCGTCGACCCGACAACTTTTAACGGCACCATCGGAGAGGTCTCCCCTCGACGGACGCTTTCGATGGTGTACTTCGCATCATGGGCCGTTTCCACCGGAGTTATTGCGACGTTCCTGACGTCCTCCTTTAGCTTGCGGATGATACCATTTAAAAGGCTCACGAGTCATCCACCCCGTCGGCGAGTCGACCACGCTTGACGTTCAACCACATGAATGCCCCGATAAAGACAACGGCAATGATAGAGATGGCTGCCCCTTCACCGTATTCGGAAAAGGAGAACGCCTCACGATAGCCGTAGACGATGATCAGTTCGTTCTGTCGTGCTGGTCCGCCTTCGTTGAAGACATAGGGGAGAAGAAACTGTTGGAACGACGCTGCTGCGGTCAGGATCGACGCGAACAGTACTGGTCGCTTTATCGAGGGAAGCGTCACATGGAAGAACCGGGAGAAGTAACTCGCGCCGTCGACCATCGCTGCCTCGTGCAGTTCATCCGGTACGTCTTGTAATGCACTGACGGTGATGATGACCATAAACGGATAAGCAAGCCACGCTTCCGTGATATTGTATGCGACGAATGCCATCCAGCGTTCACTCAGCCACGCGACAGAGTCGAACCCGAGTGAACTGAGCACCTGATTGGCGAGACCGAACTCCGCGGAACTGAAAATGCCACGCCACACTGTAATGGTGAAGATAGCCGGTAGGCCCATCGGGAGAATAATAAGAGAACGCATGACGCGTTTCCCCCTTACTCGATCGCCGGTAACGACGAGCGCGATACTGATACTCAATATGAGTTTCAGTGTGACACTGGTTGCGACGAATAGCCACGTGATTCCAAAGGAGTTCCAGAACGTTGGATCGGTAAGTACTGCAGCGTAGTTGTCTACACCAATGAACATCGCCTCGCCAAACGTTAATACTGCCCGCGCACCCTCTCCTGCAAAGAGATTCGCCGGTTCGGCGTTCGTAAACGAGATTCCAACGAGATACAACACAGGAAACAGCATGAACGCCGAGAAGACGAACAGTCCGGGAAGGACGAACAGCAGCGATACGTCCCGCTTATCGAGGAATGGGACCTCTTCAACACGATTAGCGACGCGTGATACGGTACTCATCTGGTTATTCCCAGTTGCTGCGGATCTCGTTCGCCGCCTGTTCTAATGCCGGTTGGGGCTCAGTACTGTCATTGAACATCTCGGTGAGAGCATTCCTCACGGGATCCCACACCTGATTCATCTTCGGATCGGACGGCATTGGGATACCTCGTTCAACGACCTCTGCGAAGGTCTGTACTGTATCGGGGAGGTCGTTGTCTTCGACCAGACTCTTGAGCACCGGAATGCTACCGCGCTCCTCTGCGTTCCGTAGCATGAGTTCCTCGTTCGTAACGTACCATTCGACGAAATCCTGTGCAGCCACCGTATCGTCGTTGTCCTCTTCCATTCCGGTTGCGAAATACCACATCGTGATACCTGTGTACGGAGTCGGTTCGCCCCCTTCCACTGCGGGAAGAGTTGTGACCTCATAATTGACTCCTTTTTCGTTGAGCGTCTCGAGATACCAGGGACCGTTAATAGCGAAAGCAGCGTTGCCCTCGGCAAACACCGACGCTTGTGGTTCGTATTCGGGGTCGTTCGGGGTGTAGGGAACGAAATTCTCAACGGCGAACTCCGCACCGCGGACGACCTCCGGACTGGCCACACCAAGTTCCTCATCAGCCTCGGGGTCGAAAATATAGCCGTCGAACGCCTGTAGCCACGGGCTGAGGAAGTATGGATCCGCAAAGGGGTAACTTAGGCCGTACTGGTTGCTCGAGGGATCGTGAAACTCGTCCATCATCGACGTCATGTCTGCTACGCTTTCTGGAGCTTCGTCGATCATATCGGTGTTGTAGATGAGCGTGACGGTCTCGGAATCGTAGGGAAGACCGTAGATATCACCGTCGAACTGAACGGCCTCGGCTGCGGCCTCGATGAATTCATCGATATCGACGTTCAGTTGATCGGTCCGGTCGACAAGAAAACCACGTTCGGAATAATCTCCAACCCAATCGTTGGCCCACTCGAAGACGTGTGGACCTTGTCCGGCGGGAATGGCGCTCGTCGTCCTCTGGGCCATATCGGAGATATTAGAGGCATTGACGCTGTGGTTCGTCTCTTCTTCGAACTGCTGTATCGCTTCTTGGCGTCCGTTTCGTTCCGATTCGGCTAACGAGTACCACACTGTTGCTGTACCGGACGGCCCATTACCGGAACCCCCTCCGTTGTTGTCGGAATCCGTTTCGCTCTGTTCTTCGACACCGATGCACCCGGCCACTGCGCCGGTTGTTGCGATAACACCAGCTTTTTTAAGTATAGTCCTGCGGTCCATTGTCATGGATGTATTTGTGATGAATAAGTAGTTCATCCTTAAATCTTTGGATACCACATGATCGTTAACACAATCAGAATAGAGGATAGAGAGGTAGATACGAAGCACACAGCTTTTTTGTCATACTCTATATGAAACTACGGCAGCTTGAGATCTAGAAGCTGCTATGAAATTATACGTAACAAATTCTAGTTCGAGAGCAAGTATTATATGCATGGAATTCCATTCGCGAGAATAATGGGAACTGTAACACTCAATAATCTTAGAAAAGAGTTCGATAACGGTCAAATCGTCGCCGTCGACGATGTCTCTCTCGACGTTGCGGACGGCGAGTTTATCACCGTCGTCGGTCCCTCGGGATGCGGGAAGTCAACGACGCTACGGATGCTCGCAGGCTTAGAACAACCGACCTCGGGCCGCATTATGATCGACGACGAGGACGTGACCAATGTCCACGCTCGGAAGCGCGACGTAGCGATGGTGTTCCAGAACTACGCGCTCTACCCCCACAAGACCGTCCGCCAGAATATGGCGTTTGGCCTCCGGATGAGCACGGACCTTTCGAAGGACAATCGGCACGAACGCGTCCGCGAGACGGCCGAGATGATGGGCATCGAGGAACTGCTCGACGACCGTCCGAACGAGCTCTCTGGCGGGCAGAAACAGCGCGTCGCGCTCGGTCGCGCTATCGTCCGCGAACCCGACGTATTCCTCTTCGACGAACCACTGTCAAATCTCGATGCGAAGCTCCGGACGACGATGCGCACCGAGATTCAGCGTCTCCAGAACGACCTCGGTACCACGTCCATTTACGTCACCCATGACCAGGAGGAGGCAATGACGATGGGCGACCGAATCGTCATTCTGAAAGACGGCGAACGCCAGCAGGTCGGCGCGCCAAAGGAAGTATACCGCAACCCCATCAACGAGTTCGTCGGGGGATTCGTCGGATCGCCGTCGATGAACTTCATCGAGGTGCTCGCCAGTATCTCCGGGGACACAATTCGTCTCGAAGACGACTCAGGACGATTTGACTACTGTCTCAACGCCGCCAACTACCCGAACATCTCCGAGGGTGACCGACTCTCATTGGGGATCCGCCCAGAGAGCGTGTACGTTGTTAACACAACTAAAGGTATCCAGACGACCGTGGAAGTCGTCGAACCCATCGGCAGCGACAATTATCTCTACATGGACCTCGCGCCCAACTTTATCGCTCGCGTCGACTCCGATGTCGAACCCGAACCAGACGACACTATCGCTATCTCGTTCGACGAAGCGGACGTCCACCTCTTCGACGGCGAAACGGGTGAGTCGCTCACCTTCGAAGAACGAAGCAAGACGGTAACGACACCGGTGTCATAAGCTGACCACGTTCCCGCTCTTGTTTCGGTTCAATTCAGGAATCAGAGCGTTTTCCGATCTCAGTCAGCGAGCGTCGGTGCTTGTGCACTTACGTCGATGCCAAGTTCGTCTGTCAGCGCGACGGTCGCCAATCGGAGTGCGTGTGGCCACCCTAGCGGTGTCGCACTGTCGGGCGTGCCATCGTCGAACACCTGTTCCGGTAGGTAACCCGTCTCCATGCAGAGCGGGCCGTCCGGGAGCACAAGCGACAGTAAGTCATCTGTTATCATCGCAAATGACTCTGCGCGCTTATCACCCTTCTGACGAAGCAAACCGGTCATGCTTGCGGCGGCGTGTGCACCCCACGCTGTTGAAACTGTCCAGACTTTCTCGTGGCCCTGTCCACGCTGTCGCCAACTGTCGCCTTCATACCGAACGAGTCCACGAACGTCGTTCTCGTCGGGATCGTACCAGAGATTGTCGACCGTCTCCTCGACATGCGAGACGAGTCGGTCGAGGCGTTTGTCATCTACATTGCCGACACGGGCGTAGAACCGGTGCGCCGCTACGAGCGCCAGTGACGCCGAGTCGTATCGCAGGTCCAACTCGCCTGTCTCGCACTCGCGGAGTGCGTAGATTCCACGGTCGTCGACCCAGAGATCGTCGACCGCCTCGTAGATCCGATCGGCCTGCTCCTTCGCGTGCATCGTCGTCTCCGCGGGAAGATCGGCATCAGCGACCGCCGCATACGCGCCGAGGAATGTCGCCGTCGTGTGGCTGAACCGTCCATTCATGTTCTCCCATGCGTTCTGGCATGCGACGGGCCGGCCGTCGGCGGCGAGCGTGTCATCCAGTCCGTCGAGGGCGGCGTCGAGTGCTGCCACGACGTCGTCGCAGAGGTCGCCGTCAAGGTCGTCCAGTACCGACGCGAGGAACGTCACGACGCTGCCGGTCTGGTCGGCCTGATAGTCGACGGCATCGCCGGCTTCGAGGCGACCGTTGGCCCACCCCGGCGCAAGCGTCCCGTCGCGGGGCCAGACGCGGTGCGGCCACGTCCCGTCCGACTGTTGAGCGGCAAGGTACGCCCGTGCGCTCCGGTCTGTCCACGCGTCGAGACCTAGGCCGGCGTAGTCGGATACCTCGTTGACGAACAGCGAAATCTCGGCGTCGTCGCGGAACCACGTGTAGCCGTAGCCGCCCGAGTGCGCGTAGTAGGGGTCGAAGTCAGGGCCGGCGATACGAAGCCCGGTTTCCGCCGATAGGAGGCGGAGCACGCGGATGTCCGCCGCCACCGCGTCGGCGTGCGGCGCATCGTCGGGTAGGTCGAGCGTCTCGGCCTCCGCTGTCTGCCGGAGCGCCGCGACGTCGCCGTACTCTGCCGCCAGTTCATCGAGTCGATCAAGCGCCGTCTCTCGGGTGGTCGTCCCCTTGTCGGTGAGCAGCGTCACGAGCGACGTCCGTCCGGATTCGAACAGGAAAAACGCGACGAGATCGCCGCTGAGGCGGTCTTCTTCGTAGCGATCCTCGGAGACCGGTCGTGGCAGGTCGACCGTGGTGTTGTCCAGCACTTCAGCGAAGCGTATCGGGACCTGACCATGGAGATCCGAGAAGTCGGTTGCACTCCCGACGAAATCATGTTCGGTCATGTGATACAGTTCGACGGCGTCCTTGTGTCGGAGCTGTCCGATTCGCGTGTCTTGGGCGTTCGGCGCGAAGCCCATATAGGCGACGAGCTCGACGTCGGCTTCGGATCCCTCACCTAGTTCGACGTGCGTCACATGTGCATCGTCGATAGTGAGGTCGTACTGCGTGAGAGCACCGAAGGGGGTCTCACGCTCGGTGACGACGAGCGCCGTCGAATCGTGGTACGTCTGTGAGACAGTGTCGTCGGCGTCGAACCAGTATATCTCGCCGTCGACGCGGAGGCCGAGACGACTCCGATCAACGCCGCTGCGTCCGGTCAGCGGGTAACCAAAGTCGCGAAGTGAACCGTCGCGTTCGATATGGACGAGTCGGCCGCCGAAGCCTGAGAAGAGACCGGTTGTTGAACGGCGTTCACCCGGGAATCGCGTGTCGTGGCCCTCGTGTCGCTTGTAGTCGTTGAGGGCGTCGCGAAGTTGCATTAAGAATGTGACACCGCGCCGGTGTAATAACTCTTGTTGAATTTGTCGTTCACATTTTCTAGTAGAAGCGGAACAATGATGTTTCCTCACTCGACTCGTGGAGTATGCACCATCCCGGCCCACCCCGGTTCATCTCGGTCGGTGAGTCAGTCGAACTGGCCCCCAGAAACCCGATTCCGGACGCTTCATACCACTGGTCAGTCGCCGACGCTCCGGCGGAAAGCGACTTCGACGCGAACAACGAGCTTCCGGTCGGCACGCCCGCGGGGTACCCTGACTCTGAGAGCGAGGAGGGCGGTCCCGTCGTCCACTTTCACCCGGACGTTTCCGGTACATACGTTGTCGAACTCGACGCGCCCGACAGAACCTACGAACTCACCGTTCGCGTCTTCCCTGATGAGCGGCGCGACGCGCAGTTCTCGGTCGCCGCCGAGGATCTCCCGCTCCCCGAATCGAAGCTTAATGATACCCAGATTTCGGTCAGCGGACCATTCAATAACCATTTGATGGCAACCAAGCGCCCGCGCCGCATTGACAACGACTACGTGCTCAACGTACAGTTGCTCCCGGGCAAACACACCGCCGCCTTCTCCGTCGGGGACGACCTCGCGGAGGGCGTCCGCACCAGCGTCGATGTCGACGGCCCGGGCCGCCCCCGCATCCGACTCGACGCAGCCGTCGACAACGAGGAGGTAGTTGTCACCGCGACGCCGAAGAGCGCCCCCGACAGCGAGTTCTCGGACACCGACCTCCCCGTCGAATTCTATCTCGACGGTCGTGACGACCTCGGCGAGGACAAGGTGAATATCGACGGCCGCGAACTCCGCGTCTCCGTCGACGTACTTCCGCATCGCGCCCGAATCCACGCCGTTACCGCCGGCGAGCGCCGCAGCATCAGCGACACTGTCGTTCTCGATGCGACTGGCTCCGAATCGGTCGCTGTCACCCGACCAAATGACCCGCCGGCGTGGGCTGAAACGCCGACGGTGTACGAGATTTTTGTCCGCTCCTTCGCAGGCGAGACGTTGCCGACGACGTTCGCCGAAATCGAGCGCCGCATCGAGTACCTCGAATCCTTGGACGTCGACTGTCTCTGGTTGACGCCGATGCTCGCTAGTCCGACGACTCACGGCTATCACATCACCGACTACTTCGACACTGCCTCCGATCTCGGATCGCGAGAGGCGTTCGAGTCGCTCGTCGAGCGTTGTCACGAGGCCGATATCAAGGTCGTCTTCGATCTCGTCATCAACCATACCTCGCGGGACCACCCTGCGTTCCAGATGCACGCGGCGGGCGTCGAGGAGTACGCCGACCATTTCCGCCGCGTCGACGCCGACCGCAACGTCGTCGATGTAGAGTGGGCCGAGATCCGAGAGGAAGGCGGCGACGTTCCAGAATACTACTTTAATTGGGCACGCATTCCCAACTTAAACTACGATTCGCTTGCCGTTCGCCGGTGGATGCTCAACGTAGTCGACGAATGGGCGGGTATCGTCGATGGCTTCCGTTGTGACGTGGCATGGGGGGTCTCGCACGCCTTCTGGAAGGAGGTCCGCGACCGCGCACCTGATGATTTCCTGTTCCTCGACGAGACCATCCCGCGGGACGCCGCATACCACGAGGGCGAGTTCCACATGCACTACGATACGACACTGTACGAGACGCTGTGTGACATCGGCAAGGGGAAAAAACCCGCTGACGCCATTCTCGACGCCCTTGACGATGCGACGCGGACCGGATTCCCCGATTCGGCCGTTCACCTCCGCTACGTCGAGAACCACGATGAGGACCGCTACATCGACGAGTGCGACGAAGCGTCGCTGCGCGCAGCCGCCGCGGCGACATTCACCGTGCCGGGTGCGCCAATGATTTACTATGGACAAGAGCGCGGCGTTCCTGAACAGCGCGGTCCAATGCGCTGGCACGACGGCGACGCCGACCTGACTGCATTCCACCGGGCGCTCACGTCGCTTCGCGCGGAGACGTTGACGCTCCGCGAGGGGAGCGTCGAGGCCGTCAACTACGACGTTGCCATCGGCGACGAGAAAGCTGACGCTGACGCGGTGACCGCTTACGCGCGCGCAGACGAGCATGGCCGCTACGTTGTCGTCCTCAACTTCGCTGACGACCCGGCGACAGTCTCACTAGACGAGGACGTTGAATCGACGGATCTACTGTCGGGTGAGTCGGTCGTCGCCGGCAACGGCCTCAACGTAGTTGATGCTGTTGTTCTCCGCGCAGCGTAACTCTAGGTTTCGCCGACTTCGATTATCACTGTCCCGGACAAGAGCCGTTCAGTGTCGCCCGATTTTTGCCGACTATTTCTAGGAATCCACTCTCTCGTGGTGATTCTACCACTGTGTATTAAGTATTCCACTCGGATCCATACACGTATGGATGACGCCACACTTGGAGATATGCTCAAACAGTTCGGTCTCTCTGATAAGGAAATAGACACGTACCTCACGCTCTTGGAACACGGGGAGGCGAAGGCGAGCACCGTTGCAGATGCCGCGGGTGTCTCGAAACGCTACGTCTATAGTATTAGCGAGAAACTCGAAGATCGCGGCTTCGTCTCGGTGAACGACCACGCCGTACCGACGACGATTCGGGCAAACTCGCCGAAAGAAGTTACCAAGTCGTTAACGAAGAACATCGAGACGATGCGTCCGGCACTGGAGGCACGCTATTCGCAAGTCGCCCCACAGACCGAGCAGTTCGAGGTCATTAAATCGCGCGTGACAGTACTCAAACGGATCCGCTCACTCATTGACGATGCTGACGAGGAGGTGACACTGTCAATTCCGGCGGCGAATCTCGACGAGATTGCGGATTCGCTTCGCGCTGCCGTCAAACGTGGGGTGCTAGTGCTACTCGTTATCGCCGATGCCGACGGTTCGATGCAGCCAGAACTAGGAGGCGTCGCCAGTGTTGCCCGCGCATGGGTCGAACCGATGCCGACGATGCTTACCGTTGACCAACGCGTCGGAGTGGTCGCACCAATCGAGATGATAACTCGGACCAACAGCGACGCGCACGCAATCACGTTTACTGAACCCCGACTCGGTCCAGTCATCGTCGGGTCGTTTCTCGGAAACTACTGGCCAATGGCACAGCAAGTATATGTTACAGAACCGGCCTCACTGCCGGTCACCCATACAAATTTCCGTCATACCACACTCCAGACGACACTCCATCTTCAAGCAGAGACGCCGTTTCGCGCCCACGTTCGTGGCCGCTGGACGCGCGACCGCGACGGCCACGACGAGATCGTTGGCCGTGTTGTCGACGTGCAGCAAGGACTCGTCGCACCGTCGAACAACTCGTTTCCCGTTGAGAACACGCTCGTTATTGAGACGGCTGATGGGGTAGTCACCGTCGGTGGTGGCGGTGCATTTGTCGAAGATGTAGAAGCGGAGAGTGTGACGATTGAGGCCGTTGAGACCGAAGAAAACACGGAAACAGACAGCTAAAATTTCGGACAATGAGCTCGCGGAAGGGAGTAAAGCAATGCGTGAACAGCGCGATGGCATTCGCGACTACCTCAAAAGTGGAGGTGTCGACGTGAGTATGTGGAACGACAATGCTGACACTTCCACCCGTGGCGCTGATCGCGATACTGCTGATTCCGACTAACGATGCTTCTACTTTAGCTAGTGTGAACAGAACGTACTATGACACATCTAGCATCTCTTTGAACCTCAATCAGTCCTTATAGGAATTCGAGCGATGATACCAGGATCGATTCTAGAAACCGATGACAAGCGTCGAGCTCGATAACATCTTGAAGGAGATCGAGGAGTTCTGTACGGAGACGCGGGAACTCCTCGCAGAGGAGCTTGGCGGTGATTCTGAGGACTATCGTGCGACCGTTGCCGCGAGCTCGAGGTTGACGGCGGCGACCGGTAATTGTTCCACTACCAGTACCGAGACATTGGTAGCTGTCCCTTGTGCACCATCGACCGTACTCACAGAGGCGACCGTTTCACAAGGTGTGAAGCGCGCAAGCCAGACGTCTGACACACTACTATCTGAACACGGTGTATGACGAGCGTATGCAGCGGGTGAGCGTGAAATTAGACGAGGACATGGTCGAACAGCTCGATTCGCTGGCTGATGATCAGAGTGTCACACGGTCGGATATCATCCGTGATACGTTGGATGATGGACTGAATACGGATGATGACGTGGAGATTCAGCGCCTCCAGGAACGGATCGCCGACCTTGAAACGGAGAACAAAAGACTACGCCGTGAGAAGCGTCTCGTCCTGGAACAGCGTGAAGAGCACACTGAGTTAGTCAACGCCGTCAAAGAGGAGCAGAGCCTCGCGAAACGAAAGGCCGAGGCCGGATTGTGGACGAAAACGAAATGGGCGCTGTTCGGCATCACACTTCCGGTAGATAGGGTGACCTACAACCGAAAACGCGAAAATATGAGTTGATTCTGATAGTTACTTGAGAGAAAACAATAACAAGCGAGTTCACCAACAAACCGCCGCAATAATACCTACGGGAAGTGACTATTATCGGCGCGTCGGAGAGAAAATCGGGGGATGCGACCAGCGCTACCGCTCTTCGAGTACGCGAACTCGAACGACTTCGGAAGTATTAGTCGACGGTTCGGAGGAACTCGCCCAGCGCCCGCACGAACGTCTTGGCCGTCACCTCCGGCGGTGAGCGAATTGAAACACCCTTGCCCCGTTTGATCAGGTAGTCGGTCAGCCGCCACAGTACGTACAGCAGTGTCGCCAGCACGAAGTTGCACAGCCGCACGCGGTAGTCCGTTGAGGACGTGCGCGGCAGGAACTTCTTGATCGATTTGTATTGGTTTTCGATGTCCCAGCGCCGACTGTAGCGGTTGCAGATCGCTTCGATCTCGTCAGTCTCGACACGATCACGGTTGGTGACGAACACCGCGTACTTTCCGTCAGCATCGTCACTACTGCTGGGGACGTAAAGGAACTCGGCCGTGTGGTGAACTTCACCGTCGTGGCCGAATGGAACGTCGTGTTTGACTGCGGCATCGGCCTCGGGATGAGATTCGATATCCTCGATCACCTCGTAATCGTCTTCGTATTTAGGCACTGGCGAGAGGTACGTTAGGCCACGGTCGGCGACCGCCGCGTACACATCGTTACTGTAGAAGCCCCGGTCGAACATCACCTCGTCAATATCCACGAACTGTAATGCTTTGTCCAGCAGACGTTCGACTAACGCGGCTTTCGAATAGGAGGGTGCATCGTCCTCTTCCCAGTTCGAATTCTCCTTGACTGGCTCGATCGCCAGCGGGATCGGAACGAGATCGCCGACCAGCGTGATCGTCGCGTACTTGTACCCGCGCTTGTACTCGCCGTCCTTCTTGTACCCACTCACCATGCGCGGATAGTCCGGTTTGGCGATCCCGTCATCCTTGTCCTGCCACGGCCAGACGTGGAACTGCTCGTGGGTGATGTCGATGGCCGCCGTAACCTTACGGTCGTTGAAAGGGTTATCTCCCTGAATCGTGTTGATGACGTTCTGTACGGAGCTATCGAACGCCTCCATGAGCTTCTCACGGATCCGCTCGATGTCGGGCATCCGGTCATCGTCGAGGAATTCGTTGAGCGTGAACTGAGCATCTTCGTCGTCGGGTGTGGCGAACAGTTTGAGTACACGAAGGATGGTCGAGCCGTGGGCGGTGAGATCGTCGTCGGTGACCCAGCCATACTCGCCCTCCTCGTGGGCACTCCCGTTGTGTGCGCAGATACGCGCGATCATGTCGAGGATTTGTTCGTCGTCGTAGCTCCGATTCAGTGTTCGCCCGCTCTCGAACTCGGGGAAGGCGTGTTTGCGGGCGAGTTTGAACGTCTTCTTCGCCTTCCGACGGGTGTACTCTACCTCGTCTTCGTCGGTTTCGTCGGTCTCGTCCTCGGGCGGATCGGTCGGGACGAGTGCTTCGGCGATGACGTCGTTCTCGACGGCAGTACGGCGGAGTCCGATCCCAGCTGCCTTGATGATCTCGCGGGTGTCAGCCCCGAATTTGGCCCAGACATCCGAGAGAGCCTGCTGTGATGGAGCGGATTTGAGGCCGAAGCGATGCACCAGTACCGGGCGGGCCTCCATGCGGTCGGCGAGTTCATTCTGTGAGAACGCGCGAGCGTGCTGGTAGAGAAACGCCCGCACGATCGGCTCGGTTTCGTGCGTGACCTTGTGCTGTTGGCGGGTATCGACCAGATAGTCAGTCGGAATCGAGACGACTTTGATGAGATCCCAGAGGTGGTCAATGTGCTTGCTGGCCTCCTCGCCATGCAAAACAAGCGCTTGGGCCGCAGCCGAGGTCTCCGCCATATATGCTGTTGAGTGTTGTTCGTAAGGCTAACACAGTCATTTAGACATTATGTTCGCTTCGAACAATCACGTATTCTGTATCATCGGTTATAAACCACTCGGTGACGAAGAGAGTGTTAATCGAACAATGATCGAAAACGCTGATATCATCGACTTCCTCCAAAAGAAGGGGGCGATGGAACTCCTCGTCGAGATCGGCGAGGAGCCAAAGCGCCATACTGACCTGCGCGAGAAGTTCCTGCTGAGTTCGAGTACGCTCCATGGCCGGCTGAAACGCGGGAGTCAACTCGGCCTCTGGGAACAAACACTCAAAGAACGCGACGATGGGTTATCGAGCAAAGTCTATCGGTTGAGTGAGAAAGGACAGGAGGTGTACGATGTCGCCGCCGACCATAGCGTGAGTCGCTATCACAAGACGCGCCGTGACGCGGTTCGCCACGTTCGAAAAGCGGAGGCAGAGACACTGAAAGCGCTCTCACACGACGACGCCCCATGGCTTGAGGAGATCGAGCCACTCATCGAAATCGACCGGGTGGAAACGCAGCGCGGTCTCGGAGAGTTCATCCCGGATACCGAAGAATCGTGACCGTACCACGATTGAACAGATGATCGGTCCGGTTTCCACCCATGCCCTCGTTGGGCCTGTCCCCACTCACTAATGATACACCGAATCACCGGCCTCCGCGATCGCCTGCTCTCAGCACTTGTCATCGCTGTCAGTATGGTGCTGCTCACCATCATTGCGAACACTCTCGAATCTTCAATCTCGACGACAGGTGCCCCTGCACCACCGAAATCAGCACCAACATCCGGCATCTCACTCCTCGCTCTCCTCTATTTGCTCCTCAACGCATTCCTTTCGCTCTTCGGGATCACACTTGAGCCTCCGTCCGGCCCACTCTCCGGCGGTTCCATCCTCGAACTTCTGTCCATAATCCTCCAAATCATCTACCAGCACCGCCTTGCGATTATCGCGACTGTCGTCCTCCTCACCACCGTCAGTCTCCTCTACCAATATCGCCATCATCTTGCTGTGCCTCGCGTCTTCGAATCGTCGAGCGAAGTTCCTGAAACAGCCGTCCGGTCCTCGTCGATGGCAACCGGAAGTGCCGACTGGCCGCCTGAAACAGAGCCGGAGTCAGTTCAGGAAGCTTGGGTCGCAATGATTCAACGCGTCGACGACATCGAGAAACCGTTATCGCGTACCCCAACCGAATGGCAGCGAATCGCGATTGATGCGGGCCTTCCACCTGACAGCGTCGAGACGATCACTACGACGTTCTGTGCCATTCAATACGGGGACGCCCCCGAAACGGACACGCAGCGGAAACGCGTTCGAACTGCGCTGGCCGCACTCGAAGACCAGCAGGGGACCGCAGATGGATAACTTCTCCCGGACCAGCATCCGTCGCTGGATCACGCTGGCAGCACTCGTCCTCGTCGCGACTGCTGTTCTCATCACCGGGATCGCCGCCGTCGATCCATCGTTACTCGATATATTCCGTCATCCCCGAGAGGATGTCTTTCTCATCACGAGCTTCCTCGTCGTCGCCCTCTTCAGTGGTTCGCTCCTCTCTATCCCGCTGTACTTGGATCCCAAAGACACTAGCACGAACCCTGACGAGACTGATACGGCTGCCTACGAGCCTGAAGTCACGCCCGAGATTCCACATGCCGGCGCAGACCTCGATCCATTGATGAGACATCCATTTCTCGGACGACGCTTCACTGACGACGAGCAAGACGCGCTTCGAATGCGGCTCCGAGACGCCGCTGTCAACACGATCCACCGCCACACGGGCATCGAAACGGACGACGCCAGCGTCCGCGTACAACGCGGTAACTGGACGGAGAACGCTACCGCCGCGTGGTTTCTCGGGGAAACACCACCCCCTCGATCAGTCCGACTCTACGCACGGGTCTCCGATGGACATGCCTTCCGGCACGGAGCTCGTCACACCGTCCACGAAATCGTCGCCTACGAACAGCGCCACGAGTCACGAAGAACCCACTCACCATGACGTCGGTCGAACGGACGCATCGCTGGCGAGTGGCCTTTGTATTCGTCCTCTTTACGAGCACAGCCGGTCTGTATCTCGAATCCCCGTTCGTTTTCCTGACGTCGCTCCTCGGCGTCGCGTATGCGGGCTACCCGCTTTTCGTCGGTCCACCGACTGTCGATCTCAAACTCTCGCGAACAGTCACGGATGAAACTCCTAATCATGGCGACCCTGTGACGGTTACCGTCACCATAACGAACACCGGGCCGCAGACGCTTGCCGACCTCCGAATCATCGACGGCGTGCCGGCTCTTCTGACGGTCACCGATGGAACGCCGCGGCATACAGCCACCCTTCGGCCAGGCGCGTCGACGACGTTCCAGTATACGGTCGCTGCGAAACACGGCAGTCACCGATTCACCCCGACGACGGTGATTGCCCACGACATCAGCGGGAATACGCGTGTCGAGACTGAGGTTGCAGCCAGCGAACAGTCGACCATCCGTGAGGAACTCGAGTGTACGGTCGACCTCCGCGCGTTTCAGTTACGCCGGCAGGCTCGCCAGTATGCTGGACAAACGCCCGCTGAAGCGGGTGAGTCCGGTACCGAATTCCAACAGATACGAGCGTATCAACGGGGCGATTCGATGCATCGCATCGACTGGAAGCGGTATGCTCGGACTGGCGAGCTCACGTCGGTGGAGTTCCGCGAAGAACACCGAACAGCCGTCGTGCTTTGCGTGGATGCACGGCAGAACGCGATTCGAGCCGCAGGATCGACAGACCCACACGCAGTAGCGTACTGTGTCGCCGCCGCCCAGCAAGTTCTTTCTACGCTCGAACAGCAGAGTGAACAGGTCGGCGTGGCCATTTTCGGGACCGAGTTCAATTGGCGGGCACCAAGTGCGGGCCGTGAACAGTATGCTCACATCGAACAGCTATTGGTAGATCACGAGTACGACCAGCCAATCTCGCTCGATGAGGATGACACCACGGTGTCCTCGATGGAGCAGGTTCAGGAGTTGATCGCACAGACCCAGGGAAATATCGAGGTTGTGATGTTTTCGCCACTCGTCGATAGATTCGGTGAGACTGCTGCACAGCAGTTGAACGCGCACGGGTACGCAGTGACGGTTATCAGCCCGGATGTGACGACGAACGAGACCGTCGGTGAGGAATTCGTGAGGATTGAGCGCGCGAACCGCGTCCAGATGCTGCGGAACCAAGATATACCGGTCGCGGACTGGTCACCCGAGAAGCCACTGGTCTGGCCCGTGGGCCATCACAGAGGGGAACGCTGATGGAAGCATCGTCTGTCGTGAAACAGCCGGCGTACGCAGGGAGCGCACTTGCCGTCCTCGCGGCGGCCTGCGTGACCGGTGTGCTGGCGAATCAGCCCGTCCAAGTGTCGATTGCTGGTGTCGAGGCGGTCGGTGCATTCCTGTTGTTGGGAAGTGGTCTCGTTCGCCGTCGAGGTCATCGCGTGCTCGGTGGCGGACTTGTATTTGTGGGGTGTAGTCTCGTTTGTCTTGCACTCGGTCTGAGCCTACTGTCTCCAGGGGGGCTGTTTGAGCGGATTGCGTTCTTCGGTGGAACGCTCGCGATGGCGTGTGTCGTCCTCGGTGTCTTTCCGCTCCGGCAGTCGTGGACGGGCTCTCTTGTCGGACTCGGGATCGTGCTTCTTAGCTGTAGTCTCGTTTTCTTGGCGTGGATCTCAAATCCGGGTCGAGTGCAACTGTTACTCGGTGTTGGCCTGACGATTGTCACATGGGATATGGCTGAGCACGCGATTACGCTTGGAAACGACGTCGGGCGGAGCGCGCAGACGTACTCAGTAACGGTAATTCATTTCGTCGGAAGTCTCGGAGTCGGGCTCGCAGCTGGAACGACCGCACTAGTGGTCGGCAGCGTCCAGTTGCCAGCGGTTCCGATTGCTTCGCTCGCACTCCTATTAGGGGCTGTTTTGTTGTCGTTGCTCGTGCTTTTTCTTGGAGACAGTGAGTGGATGTCCGACACATGAGTCGTGGATAGGGTTCTGTTACACGTGTACTGCCTCATCCCTCGTCATGATCTGAATCCAGTCATCTTTGTGGTTGATTCATAGAGCCAGTTCGCCTGCTACCGTTCCGAATCGGGAGGATAACCTTGGCATGGTGCGCTCGCCAGAGCATATTAGCAGAATGATCCTAACCAAATCGTGCATAGGGCACCGATGATTCTTGATAACCATATACACAAATCAACACCACTATATGATCCGTAGCGGTGTTCGGTAGCATGAAGATTTACCTATGAGTTTCCTCGATACTTTTCACGATCGTTCACTGTTGGGCCCACAAAACAAGCGTCTGATACGATATCTCGTGGTCGGAATATTCGGAATTATAATCAATCAGGTCGTTTTTCTGGTCATCTTCAACAAAACTGCCATTCTGTATTTCATTGCTGGGCATCTCGGCAGCACTGTAAGTGTTTTTGCCAACTACGTGATGAATGATAGTTGAACATGGAAGGACAGTGGTGCGCCAGGTATTATTCAATGGATCTGGCGTGGCATCAAGTACGGTGCGACACGATTAGTTGGAATGAGTATCGGTACGATCTCACAGATCGCTTTTGTCGAATTTCTCCTAATTGACCCAGCAATAGCGAACGTTCTCAAAATTGGAGTTGGCATACTGTGGGGATTCGGCGCGAGCGAAAAATGGGTGTGGAGTTCTAACAAACCGTCTCAGGATCCGTCCACTACACTGACGTCGAGTGATGACTAGCGCAAGTACCTGACAATAATAGCTGAAACAGCTGCTCTTCTTCTGGCTGGGTGGCGCTCCAGCGTGATGAATGCAACACCCCGATATCGAGATGCAGCTGGTAGGTTAGAGGACAACCCCGATAGAACGGTGATGAGTTAATCATCTGTCACATGGCTTCCTTTTTCGCTCTCGCCAAATTCTTCGAATTCGCTCTGTGGAAGAGAACCCCGAAACTGTTCGATGATGGCATGCGCCTCAGAGAGTTCCGGACCACCCACCGCCTGAATCAGCGCGAGCGCCCGTCGCACACGGGTGCGTCGCCACGACTGTTCTCTGGATTCATAGGTGCGTATTGCACGAAGGAAATCGATCTTCCGAAATTCGGGCCAGTATGCCGTACAAAAGTACACAGCGGCCTCGTTACCATTAGCGTGCCAAGGAAGGAAATTTGACGTGCGCTCCTCTCCACCCGGGCGTATAATGAGATCAACATCATAGGAAGGACCGTCATAGAGGTACTTTTCGATGGTCTCAACATCAATCTCGTGGGGGCTGAGATCGCCCTCATTTACTGCGCATCCGATAGCTTGGGCGGCATTCAGTAGTTCAGTGCGACCGCCATAGGCTAGCGCGATATTAAGCTTGAAGCGGTCGTAGTTTGCAGTGCGACTTTCAGCGTAGTTGATTGCTTTCTGAAGACGCTGAGGGAGCATATCTGTTTCACCGACGGCTCGTATGGCAACTTCGTTATCGTGAACACGCTCGTTGTCAGCGAACTTCCTAAATTTCTCACAAATGAGATCAAACAGGGCTTCATTCTCTTCAGATGTACGACTGAAGTTCTCTGTTGAAAACGTGTAGAGAGTTAGTTCCTCAATATGGAGGTCCTGACACCAGCCGAGAATGCGTTCGGCGGTCTTAGCACCGGCACGGTGGCCGTCTGTGGCAGTACCGCCATTGCTACGGGCATATCGACGATTTCCATCTTGGATAACTGCGACGTGATCCGGAGTACCGAAAATTTCGCGTTCAAGCAGTCCTTCGTAAACTGAGTCAATCTGCTGTCTAAACCATCCAGTCATTATCCAGTTCAGTGCTACCGGCAATAATACTTTTTTGTTCTGCCAATCATATTCAACAATGAGCGGGACGACTTCCGATGATCTGCTGCGCACAAGCAAACCCTGCCTCGATACCGCCATTGAGACTGCGTTCAGGGTACTGGGCGCGGCTTGCCATCCCAGCATAGTAGGTATCATCAGCGACCGTCTCCGCGAGATCATAGGGAATCACCATGTCGAGATAGCCTCGTTCGTAAACCGGTGCAGTCCGGGGATTTCGCGCCGTCCGAATCCAGTTCACCGAACTCCGGTTGAATTCGGGGAAAAGGTCCTCGATACCTGCGAGCCATGTTGCCTCAACTTCGTCATCGGTCATCTGCCAAATATCCTCGCTAGGGTCCTGTACATAGCTCACAGCATAGAGAAGATGTTCGCCGCCGTAGCGTTCTGTAGGGATAAAATTCGTATGCTCGATGAGCGCGCCGAAGGGCACATCGTCGGCAATATTGAGCCAGTAGGTATCCATTAGCGAGTCGGAGAGACTGAGTACCGAACAAACTGTAGCCTGAAAATCAATATCGCAAGTGGTCGGGCAAGACCGTCTTATCGCCCGTAGCGGCGCTGTCGATTCTGATAATCACGTATTGCTCGAAGGTAGTCTCGTTCCCGAAAGTCACGCCAGTTCACATCAGTGAAATGGAGTTCAGAGTACACCGATTGCCAGATCATGAAATCGGACAGGCGTTCCGCGCCGGTCTTGATAACCAGATCAGGGTCCGTAGGGAAAATCAACCGTTCTTCGATAGCGTCGGCATCAATCTCATGAGGAGATAGCGTGCCAGCTTCAACCTCGGTAGCAGTCTCCCGAACTGCCGCGGCGAACTCGTGCTTACCGCCGAGACCAATACTGACCTGAATCGGCGCGTCGGCACGCTCCTTGTCGTCGATGTCCCGAACTTCCACCGTACGCGGGGCCTCACACCGCTCGAACACCCGCTGAATAGTGGGTACAACACCTCCATCGAGTACGCTGACGTACACCAGCACACGCTCAGCCCCGTACTCGGAGGTCCATTCGAAGAACTTCTCAATTGTTCGATGAGAATCTTGCTCTAAAAGATCACGCTCGGTGATGACGACGGCAACACAGTTCGGAAGCGGGAGGTCGTTCCGGCGAATGCGAGCGGCGAGATAGCGATCGTACAGTCCCACAACACCGTATGACGATCACAGAGCCTAAATCTCACGCTTCACTTCTGATATCAGAATTGGCTCGTCTCGCTGCCTCTATGGGCAGATACCGAACTTCGGTCCAAACGGGGATAGTTTCGTAGCTTCGAGTTGTGCAAGGACCAGACGGCAAAATAACAGTTGCTTCTGAGATACACTTATCATAAATTTGGTGGTTTGTAGAAATCCAAACGCCGAACCTCTGCGGCATGTCCGACGAGGATTAGAGAAAATATACAGCGGGATGGAGTTTATAGATATAAGAATAGAGGATATGAGATCTGTAGTACCTGTTAGCGGGCGAATCGGGCGTTTATCAATTCACTTTTGATTAACCCAATAATCATAAGTAGAGATTGCCATCATCGAGCCCTCTCCTAAGCTAACTCCCTGGCAGATCCCTAGACCAGGGTTCGGACACCCCTTTACGATCTCCCTCGCTCCAGGACGAGCTCACGGAGTTTCTCAAGACAAAATCGAAAGGTAACGACGCTGGGAATTGACGATGTATAACATATTCCGAGCGCGACGGTGTGGATGTTCTCCGGTCAACCCATCTGGTATCCGAGACTCCTTCAATATCAAGGGATAACAGATAGCATTAATACAAATCGTGTTAACGTATAACATGCAATGAACGCAGGGAATTTGTCCCTTCCCAGCAGGTCAGCATTAGGTACCAGAGGAAGGGATCCGTACTCCCCTCGTCCGACTGCTTTGGAGAGGTGGAATTATAATGTCATACCGACAATCGATGTTCAGACGGACAGCCATACAAATGTTTACGGCGGTAACGGCAATGACGGTAACGAGCCTACCAGGGTCAGGGTCAGAGATGGACAGCGACATCGACATCAACGAGCAGATAACGGCCAGCAATGACGGTGCTGGTGAACGCACGGTTTCAACGGACGGATTCAGCCATGAGAGTGAGCACATCGACGGCCACGCGTTCAAGCACCGTTTTCAGGTCGACCTACACAATCCCGCGCTCGTCAGCACTCAGGTTCCGGTGACTGTCGCAGTTGCAGTCTACGACGAGACTGACGAGAGCGGCCATGAACGCCATGGGACCGCCGAGGCCGAGGCGTTCAAGGACAGCGATGGGAATCTCTCTGTGTCGATCCTACTCGATGCGGAGGACACCTATCGTGTCGAGCACTATCCGGTCGGGATCAGCGTCACCCAACCGATTGATCGATCGGTCCTACCAACTAAGACACATGTCACCGACCCCTCATCCGGGATCAGCGCCGACGGGACCGGCTTTACCGCGGACGATAACTCTGCAGTCGAAGATCAATATGGCACCATCCGCGAGTGGGTCGCCCGTGAGATGAGCGTCAAAGGCCAGCCTGCTGACTGGTTGCTTGACGAGATCGACCTCGTCGCGTTCGACGGCGAAGACGCGACAGCTGGCGAGAGTGTTGCCGAGCACGCAATGAGTGATATCGATGAGAGCGGCGGAGAGCTTCGGAATATCCTGCTCGCGGTCGAGGCTGCGAATGGTACAGTCGTCTGGACGCCAGATGCCCGTCTGTTTCCCGAATTTTTGAGGGAGATCATCGATGGTTAAGCTGCTCGATCCCGCTGGACGGCGGAAGCGCTCGCGGAGTCCGAGAGTCAAGTTCCCATCCTTTAGGGTTCGACAGTTCACCCGGAAGATGAAAACGAGGACGTCGGCTACGGCACGTCCATCCGCATTGACGGTTCGGTCCAGCGGGGCTACAAGATGCTTGGCTTCACTGAACCCAAGGTTAACGACACTCCCGAGCGGTCCAGCAGCAACGAGGGACGTCAAGACGGCGATCTGATGGACCACTAAGAGCCTCTCCTTCCTCTCCTCCGCTCATCCTACTCTTCGAGAGACGCCCGTCTCCTTCTCGTACTTCTATGAAATAGATAAATATCCTCTCGCCGGATCATCCGAAACGCGATCGAGTGGCGGAACGTATGCGGCGAGACGTCGCTCGGATCGCCGCGTCTGGCACCGTCAACGTATGGTCGGACATTCGCGACCCTAGCGGCTTTCTTTACCATCCGACGCATTGGCGAGATATCACGCTTGAACGGCAGCTGAGTGAAATCTCAATTTTCTGCGGATGGTTCGATAATGCCGAACTCGGTTATCGGTAGTACTAACCTGATAATTCACTGAAGAAACTATAACGAATAACCACATATAATATCGAATATGGCAACACGACAGCAGTTCATGATCATCACGGTCGCGATTGCAGTCCTGCTGTCAGGCTGCGCTGGCTGGGGCACCGATAACCCCGACGATGAGCTCAACGAGTCGGAGCCGGCCCAAGCCGATGCTCCAAACGAGAGCGACGCCGACGAGAGCAACGAGAGTGCTGGTGATGGGTCCGACGCGACAGCGAGTGCTAACGATAGCGATAGCGAGAGTCAGAATCAGAGCGGGGATGACGCCGCCTCGGGCACTGAGAAGAGTGAATCGCAACGTTCTACGCCTGAGGGTAGCAGCGACGAAACACCCACGCACGAGGATGGTCAAACTAAGGATAGCGATTCGTCCGAGAATAGCACGACAGACGACGGCACCGACGAGAAAAAATCGGATGAGAACGAACGCGAGAGTAACACGCACACGCTGAGCGTGACCGTCACGGATCCGGACGAGCAGCCCATCGAAGGCGTGACCGTCGAGCTGTCCACCTATCCTGATGGCAAGGAGATTGCTACAGCGACGACCGACAAGAACGGCGTGGCTGAATTCGAGGTCGAACCGGGTGACTATGAGGCCGTGGTCGATACGGAATCCGTACCGTATACCGACTATGGCACCCACCCGATCGAGGTTAGCGATAGCGACGAGAGTTACACCGTCGAACTCGTCCATCCACCCGATAGCGACAACGGCGAAAACGAAACTAACGGCGAACCCGCTACCCACACGCTGACCGTCACAGTGGCTGACGCGACCGGCGACCCAGTCGAGAACGCGTCCGTCAGTGTCGTCACCTATGACGATGGTGCTGACATGGCTGACGGGACGACTGACGAGAACGGCGAGGTCGTGTTCGACCTCGAAGACGGCAGCTATGAACTGGCCGTATCCACTGAAGGACTGATGCAGCCGTCGGACCAGCGTCTTGTCGAGATCAATGGCGAGGACACCGCGACCGAAGTCCAACTGCAGGAAACCGGCAGTGGTGACGATACCGCAACTGGGATCGTTCGCGTGACCGATAGCGATGGTAATCCAATCGAGGGTGAGCCCGTAAAGATCACGCCGCCGGCGACGGTCACGGAGCGGGGCACGGAGATCGAATACACTGACGAGAACGGCGAAATCATGATCGAACTCGCCGCGGGCGAGCCTACGGACGTCGTGATGTACGGCGTGGAAGTTCGCGGCGAAGAGCAAACGCTGGGAATCATGAGCGACGAACATGTCGGCGTCCAGGTCGTCGAATTCCAGCCGACTGATCGGATGTACCTGTTCGAGACCGTGATTTACGTCACTGACAAGAGCGGTGAACCGGTCGAAGGCGTGCCGGTCGAAGCACGCCACGGCATGCTCGGCGATGATCCCGCCAACGAGTGGGAGCTAGTCGGCGAGACTGACGAAAATGGTGAAGTGGTGCTCACTGGCGGCAGTTCCATACCGGACGATGTGATCGCGAAGGAAGTGCTCGTCGGCGATCAGGAACCCTTCACGACGTACGTGGAAGCGGACAAGCGCGTGGAGGAGATCACGATCAACCAGAACGACGATTCGGCTCAGAACAATGCAACCAACGAGACGGACACTGCTACTCCGGCGATTGCAGCAGCCAGTCAGGCAGCTGTTCCTGCTGGCTGAGCCAATCGTCGCCCTGTTCGAACGGGATCAGGCGTCATGCAACACCCTGTTTGAGGATCGCATCTCGGACGAGCTTCGCTTTTGTGATTACGTACTCCCACCGATCGGTGTACACCCCGTGTTCAAAGAGGCCCTTCTAGAATGTCGATTACGCCGATGCGGCCGACTCTGACTCTTCGCCACGTGGCAGACTGAACTCAACCTCAATTCCGACCATGTCATAGGGGACGTACGGCTTCTTCGCGCGACCATCCTCTTCGAAGTAGATACTACCGTACTTGGCCAGCAGGTGCAGATCGTTGTGGACATCGTGTACGTCACGGTCAAGGCGGTCGGTCAGTGCACGAATACTCGCGGGCGGGTACTCCATCACCTCTTCGAGCAGTTCCATCCGTTAGTCGGTGAGCAGCTGGTGAAGCCGCGCACGGTCCTCGAGTTGACGACGTGCGGTACTTCTTCCCCCTGCCTCCCACTGTTCGGCGCGCTCGATGGCTGCCGCCTGCGCCTGTTCTGCTGGAAGTGACATAATTCGGAGGGTCGAAGGGTACTCCACCTCGTCCGGATCAGGCGTGAATTCGTCGTGCATCGGTTCGGTGTTAGTCGGTTCGTCGCTCATGGACTTCGTTCGTCTCGGTTTGGAAGTCATCGATCAGATCGAAGAGGCCTGTGAATTCAACTCGAAAACGGGGTCTAGGTCATCGAGAGATATCGATGATTAGGATCCCTAGCTTAGTCGACGACACTATCTGAGTAGTGTAGACGTATCTCGCTGGCAGCTGGAAAGAGCGTCCCGCATTGTTCTTATCGCAGTTGGCGGACCGGATCACGACACAGGGCATCCGGAGCATCGTGAAGCAGGCAGCGGTTGATACCGGCGTTCGGCCGTACACGATCCATGGCCGTGGTAAGGCGAAGGACATGACACTCTATACGCTCCTGCATTCGGTCGCCTATCGAATGTTAAACCGAGAAAACAGGAACACGCTGTAGAATGTGACCAAACGGTTGCGCCACGGTTCTGACCACGGAGCGCGGCTACAGCCACTTCGATCGAATCTGAGATATCTGATTTGTCTGGTGTGTCTGCCGTAACTTACGATTCCAGCTCGAGTTCGGCGAGCACTTCATCCTCGTGCCGAGATGCGACACGGTAGATGGCGTTGAAGAACTCCTTGTTCATCTGGATTTCGTCGCCACGCTGTTTCATTGCCCGATAGTTTACTTCGGCCAGCAAATCGTTCATCTCGCTGTGAACACGATCGAACAGGTAGACGTTCACATTCCGGAGATCATCGACCGTAAGACCCTGCTCCTGTGCGGCAAGGAAGAGTTCGCGGATAGATGCGTCTGGCGGCACGTCTGCCGGAATATCTGTTGTATCTGGCGTATCTTCTGTGTCTGGTATGTCTGTTGTTTCTTCAGTATCTTCTATATCTGTCCTATCTGCTGTATCTGACGTAGCTGATCCATCTGCTGAGACTGATGTGCCTTCTCTACCTTCTGTTCCTGTGTCCACTGTGCCTGTTGTATCTTGCGTATCTGTTGTGCCTTCTGTATCTGCTGTATCTTGCGCGTCTGGCGAATTAATGTCCGTGTCGCCGCCACGAACTTCTTCCATATTCCACATCCGCTGCTTCCGATTGTCAAGGTCGTCGCTCATGCGTTCGCCTCCCGGGTTGTATCGACAGCCTGTAGCTGAGTGGCTACGTCATTCGCCAGTTTATCGTATGCTGCACGGACATCGTCGGTCTTTGCTGGGTCCTCATGCTGGAAGATGGACTTCCCATTGTTCCAGGCACGTTTGATCGCGGTCCGTTGGTAGATATCGTACGTATCCCACGGCGAATCGTGCCAGAATTCCAGCATTTCCCGTTGATCGCTGTCGTTACTCCGGTCGTCAATCTCGTTCACGACCAGTGCCACGACCTCAATCGATACGTCGGGGAAACTGTTCTCAAGATAGGTGATTTCCTCCTGCATGTCTTCGACCGCAGAGATAAACCGGCGTTTTGGCTGGACCGGGATGATTACGTTCTCGGCAGCGACCAGTGCGTTGTCCAAGATACGAGAGAGATCGGGCGGACAATCGATCACGATCACGTCATAGTCACGGTCCAGCTCCTGCAGTGCTAGCTTCAACCGCATTTCAGCATTCGCGACCTGTCCTAGTTTGTCTTTCAAGCCTTTCATCGCCATATTTGCCGGGATGACATCGAACTCGGCATGGCCCTGGATGAGGTCGTTGATCTCGCTAGTCCGTGCCGGGTCCGTGAGCACTTGATGAAGTGAAAGGACCTTCTGGTGGTAGAGGTCGCCATTTTCGCCGTCCCGATTTTTGAATCCAGTACCCTCGCTTGCGACGCCTTGCGGATCAAGATCGATCAACAAGGTATCTTTTCCCTGGTTTGCGTACGCTCCAGCTAGTCCTAGTGCCGTAGTGGTTTTTCCTGCTCCGCCAGCTTGGTTCGCGACTGCGATGGTGTCTGTCATATCTGGTGTGTCTGGTGTATCTACTCCCAAGGTCTTATTTGTACGTCAGACACATGATCTACAACCCACATATCGGGAAGATCTATTTTAAGAAAGTAGAGACGCTTAGAACGAGTGGAAAACCAGGAGAAGGTAGATATTGTACTGACCCTCCCCCACCCCATGAGTTCCGCTGTTAACGGAAGAACGACTGTATCACCTCCATAGGAGGAGGTGATTTGTCGGTCGGTGAAAACGCCCTGCGGATATGGTTTTTAGCCTATATACTTAATACTATATTAGATTTCTAGATATATTATCAGCAGGACTGTCTAGTATGGTCGTCACAGTAACTGTCCTAACAGCGGAAGCAGTGGGGGGAGGGTCTAGTGACTTATCGTCGCTAACAGCGGAAGCAGTGGTGTCAGGCTTCTGCTTCAGCCCCTAGAAGTTCTTTCAGACCGGACTTCACGCTGGAGACGGGTTGGTCCAGCTTGTGTTTCTTGTACTTTCCACCACTCTTCCCGCGATTAATCTGGGTTGAGGAGATGATTCCGAGTGTCTCAAGTTCGGCAAGATATTCACGGATCGCCCGATCGGAGATCGGATCACTTCCTTCGCGTTCACATAGAGTCTCGTACGGTGCCCTGATCTCTCGTGTTCGTGCCGGTGAATCACCCTGTTCTTCGAGAATGGTTAGTGCCCAGAGTACCAGTTGTCCGTGCTGGGAGTAATTATCAATACCTTTGATTATTTGGTCGGTTTGAAGGCGATCTCTGGCTTGACGGACATGGAGTTCCGTTACGTGGTCAGCGTTGGTTTCTCGAGCAATGTCACCACTTTCAAGCAATAGGTCCAATGCTTGGCGGGCGTCTCCCGAGTCTTTTGCACCGAATGCGGCACACAGATCGATCACGCCATCCTTCAGCACGTTTTCTTGAAATGCGACAGCTTCGCGTTGCCGCAGGACCTCGCAGAGTTCAGTGGCGTCGTAGGCGCTGAACGAGACCTCTTTCTCACAGAGACTAGACCGGACTTTGGAACTCAGCTGTTTTCGGAAGTTCAGATCGTTCGAGATTCCGATGACACCAAGTTTTGTGTTTACTATGTCGGCGTTTGACCGGGCGCGTGGTAGTTTGTAGAGGAGGCTGTCATCTTTGATGTGGTCCACCTCGTCGAGGACGATGAGGACGGTGCCACCGATCTGATCGAGTTCCTCGAACAGAAATTCGTAGACAGATGCTTGGGGGTAGCCGGTATTAGAGATCTGGTTTGCGGGATTGCGGAGCCTATTGATGATCGCGACTGCGGTTTGGTAGCTGGTATTGAGACCATCGCAGTTGATTTCAATAGTGTTGAGGTCCAGTCCATCGATATTGGTGGCGTCGCGTTCGAGACGATCCAGGAGGAAACGGGTGGCTGCGGTTTTGCCGACACCGCTTTTTCCGTAGATGAAGATATTGGATGGGGTTTCGCCCTCGATGACGGGCTGGAGTGCGGCGTGGTATTGCGTAAGTTCTTCATCGCGACCGACCAGTTCGTCGGGCGTCCATTCTTCCAGTAGGGCTTCTCGTTCTTTGAAGATGCTTCCAGTTGGTTTGAAGCTGAATGCGGTCATTGCACATGGCATCTCATCCGCTCTATGTTAACCTTTGGTTCCGCTGGTTCCGTTGTTTGGATTTGTTTATATACTCTGACTCCGCTACTTCCGCTGTTAGAAGTTCAGTTTTGTATTCGATCAAATGGTTTTGGAGGTTTCTAGTTCGTGCCGATCTCGATATAGTTCTGATGTGCAAGCTATGTGCAAAGCGACGAAACCATTATGCAGCTGTGTGCAAAACTTGCACATAAGATGAGTGCGAGTGATGAACCTCGACGGGTCCACTTTCAGTCCCCAGAGTACCTTGTCGAACGTCTCGATGCGATCGCTGATCTCTTCGACAAGGATCGGACGGATCTCCTCGTGGAAGCCATTCGAGAGTATATCGAGGACACCGCGGATAGCAAGACCTTCCAGGAACTGGTCGCGGCCCAGTACTACGACAATCAGATTGAGTTCGAGACCGTCAAACAATTGGTTGGTGCTGAGACTGCTCAGCGGCTCCGCCTCCTCAAAGCGGATCTCGAGGGTGAGCCACTGGACCTTGCTGCTCCGGATGACGTCGACATCTATGATGGGGATGCGACAACGGTTGCTACCGATGACGCCGACGAGCGATGAGCAGGCCGCGCATGCAGACGGTCGTCGTTGACACGAGTTCACTCATCAGTCTCGCGGTGCCGCGTGCCGACGCTGACTATGAGACTGACAGTGCACCGGACCCCCTCCAGTATCTCCTCACCTCATGTAATGTCTTTCTGCCGTCCGAAGTCATTACAGAGCTACGCGATATCGCGCAGTATCAGGACATCCATGGTGCTGCGGCGACCAATGTCCTTGCTGCTCGCGACTACTATACGATCATCGATCCGTATGACCGATCGGATACAATCGAAGCACGACCGACATTCGGTCTTGACGATGGCGAAACCGATGGAATCGTCCTTGCGAACGCTCTTGATGTCGACGGCTTTCTGACCGACGAATTCGGCGGAACGAACTTCGCTCTGGTCCATGCTGCGCTTCGGGGACCGCGAATCATTCCGACACCACGGTTAATCTGTGATTACGCTCATAACGATCACATGACTCATGAAGAGGCGCGAACGCTCATCATGACGATTAGCGCGCATCGTAGTTGGGAGAACAGCCCCTACGTTACCCAATTACTGGCTCTCCTAGAGTGATGTTCTCTCTTTATCCCCCTGTACGTGAGAGGAATTCTATACTGAGGTGAATACATATTACTATTGAATATATTTTGTCCACCGGATGGGTATTTTCATTGTCCAACAAAAGCTGGTCGTTATTTGTGGAAGGTCGTTCCTGATTCGTACCTTTTCATACCGTGACAATCTCTAAGTCGCAATCCTTGATACATGCGGGGTGCTGATCTTTCAGCAGTATGAATGATGACGAGTGGTCAGCGGTCCGGTATCAATTTGATGAACCAATTGATCTTCTCGATGCATTTGAGCAGGCCGCGATCGAACACTTGGAAGTCTCGAATGAACGTACCATCGTCATCTACAGTCACACAGTTTTCGATCTCGAAGTCGATACCGGGGGTTTAGCCGACGCCCAATCCATTTCTATTGAGGTCTTTGATGTCTCCTCAGACCACACTGCTCCCAATGATCCCGATCCAGTAGCACTCACCGAATCGGTGATCGATGAACTCACAGCCACTGTTCGTGTCGGCTGGGAGCGCCGCTGAACGTTCTCCAGGCCGGTCGTCTGATCAGTTCTGGAGAGTAGTACTGAGGCTCTGGCTCTACTCTCGTTGCTCTATAATGCTCGCAAAAGCGACGTTCGACTGGACGGTTTCGATTCGAACCGTTACCTCTTCATCGGGTTTAGCGTTCGCAACGATCACGACGAATCCTCGCTCGACACGGGCAATACCATCCCCTTGATCACCGAGCGTATCGATCGTTACCGTTCGGACCTCGCCTTCTGTAACTGGTGGCTCCGACCTCTCTCCGGTTGAGGAAGAGGTTGAAGCAGTAGCCTGTGAGGTTGTGTTCCAATTATCGTCCGCTGCGTCTTCGGTCTCAGTCGGAAGGATGGCGATTTGGTAGACTTCTTCTGGATTCACCGTCGCCTGTTCGACCAGCTCTGTTGGAATCTCAATCTGCAGTCTTCCCTCTGTCTCGGTCAGTTGACTCGTTATGAGGGCGTGAAGCCGATCTGGAATTGAAACCATTGATATTTGTCATCGGTAGCTGATTGTATGTAACCCTGCGGAATCGTTTCCGGCAAACTTGTCTGCTACAGCGTGTTTGTTGCTGTATGTCGCCGTTATCTCACTCCATACGATGTCACTGGAGCAGTCTGCAGACACCTCTCTCAGCAAGCAGCTACAGATCCTTTGCGATGATGCTCCTCAACGCTTTAATCTGTTAGAACGTTATATAGAAGATCTTAGACAGGCTCTCGAACAGACGGATCGGAACTACGCCTCAGCAAAACAGCTGTATGCAATATGGGATGATCCGCCGTTTCAGCCACAGATCCTCGGCCAGCTCCTGAGTACTGCCGCGGGTCTCGAAATTTTACAGGTTTATACCCATCGGAGCAATCACAATCGGTACGACCTCACTGCGTACGATTCGGCACGGATGGGGCGGCTTATACTACTGTTTACCGATGGGACAGCGTCAACGAGCGATGCGGAGCCTTCCGAGCGATAGCTTTTCTTCAGGCTGTGTTGAGAGTGTCCTGGAGATACTGGTGCTCCCACTCTCTCCGAGCGTCAATTTCGCGTTGCCCACGCGCTGTGAGTGCATAGCTATTTGTTCGACGATCCATCTGTGATTTTTCGACAAGGCCTTTGTTGACGAGTGTATCGAGATTCGGGTAGAGTCGCCCATGGTGGATTTCTGTCTCATAGTACTCCTCGAGTTCGTCTTTGAGTGCGAGCCCGTGCGGTTCGTCCAATCCACTGATCACGTACAAGAGATCCCGCTGGAAGCCGGTGAGATCATACATAGTGTTATATTGACTAGCAACGTTGTCAACTTATCGCATCGTCTACGCTATGAATGTAGCTGATTTAATACTATGCTGGCTTACGGCAATGAAAATAGCGAGCCCTTCCATTTGACCCCAATTCCCTCTCTTCACGTGGCTCGTAGGATATTACTCGACAAGGGTGTGGATATCACTAGCCTGGTCGTCGTCAGTGATGAGTTTCGACGTTCGCCAGGTGAGTTCCCCAAACAATAGCTCGTAGCCCGTCTCGGGCAGTTCGTACTGATTCGTTCGCTTGTCGAGTTCACTTTTCGCAACGAGCCCTCGTTTGACGGGATCGTCGAGGTTGGGCAATCAGCAGTTCGTTCATGCGGTCAACTCACGAGCGTTACGTCGATCCATCTACAAATTCTCTGCATACCCCCGATTAGCGGCGAGCCTCAATCTGAAGGAAGACACCGACCGCGACCATCCCTATGAGGAGAATATGATGGGGATTATCTCGGTTAGAAACCGTACATGTAAGGATCGCTACCATTACTGCCACAGTCCAATAGGTCGTCTGATCAAGGCGTTTGCGCCACGTCGTCATACAATTCATCTCTCCACGGTAGAGGTGAGCCATGGCCGATCTAAGTCCGCCGCTCTCATCGACGATTTCTCGTCCGAACTCGTTGGATAGAATTCCTCGTCGTTTGACTCTTCCATACATAATGTTACCGCCTACTAACTATTGACGTTGGCTCTACAATCAGTGTCTCAATCGTACTGCTCTTCTGCCGCAAGACTAGCAAAAACGGCTCAGAAACGCGACTCTCTGCTATGATTGGATCTTCTCAACGATCTCCGTTGCCTGCTCTTTTGCTTTGTCCTCGCCAACGGTTTTCTTGATCAGAACGCTTTGGACTTCCCAGTCATCACTATCATCCTTCTCACCGGTTCGCACCTCGGCGCCCTCTGAAACGGATTCGGCGGGTTCTTTCGCCCAATCAGGTGTCCGAATCGTCTCATACTGATCGGGATCGCGAAAGCGCACGTGGATATAGTCGTCCTCGGTCTCAACGGATTGAATTTCGGGCATCATTCGTAATACAACAGCCACCGTCTAAACAATTAGGGAGGAGTAATACTATGAAAACAACTCCACAGGGAGACAAAGGAGATCAAGAGTCGTCAAAGTCAGTATTCGACCGAACAACAGCATCTGAGAGCTGTGAATTAAATGGAAATTTGTCAGCCATTCGCTGGGCTATAATCGTCAAACGAATAATATAGGAACTCAAGAGAAGAAATGGTACAAATCCCGCAATCAGAACGGCTGGGATAAGCACAGTTAGAGTCGCTGACGACACCAACGGCACAGAGGCTGGGGCTGTATACAACAACATTACAATGACACTTGAGAGCTGTACTGGGAGTCCAATATAGAGGAGGAACCGAGAGAGTTCCGCTACTTCAGATTCGATAAACGTTGTCTGAAACATTCGGGTTGCGACGACAATATACTCCAATTTATCAGTCAATTGATCGAGTTGTTCCGTGACTTGGTCGGTAAACTCGTCGGAATGCTCCATTTGAAGATACCAGGCCCGATGAGCGTGGTTCTCGTAATCCGCATTTACAGAGGTAAATAATGCATGTTTCAACTCACTCGCTGGATGTTCAAGGAACTCCACTACCTGATCGGTATGTGCCTGAAATCCAGTAATGAGGTCTTCAAGTTCGTTATGAGCCCTCTTTGTTCGGGCTTGTGATGAGAGTTGTTCGAGAGACTCCAGATCGTCGCGTACATTTGCAAAGAGAAACAGGAAGAAGATAGCAGGTTTCACTGGCATGACTGACTGGCTGATCGTTTTGCTAATATCTTCACGATACGAGATTGTTTCAGCCATCTCAGCTCGGATTTCGTCAGGTGATTCAAGTTCTCGTCCGAGGAGAAACTGGCTGAGTGAAGTAATAATAGAAATAAGTGTGAAATTAGCCGTGATCAGCGCGAACAGTAAGAAGAGAATAGGTCTTTCTGACTCCAATGGAATAAACCCCAACGACATGACTACTAGTAACGTACCAGCCAGGAGGACAATCTGAAAGATACTCACTAGCATTCGGTTACCCGTCACTATGATCCACTCCCAAGGGCCATCCACGAGTAGAGAAAATTCGAACATAAGCCACGATGTGAAGTTGGTTTTCGTCGTCTGTGTTAATCTGCCCATGATCTTGTCCCTATGAAACAGCTAAGAAATACTGGCTGCAATTCAACTAGACTTTCGAAAATCAATAATCGTTGGTCGTGATATGCTATATTCACTAATATCGTTGCGTGTGAATAAGGTTCTGGGTAACAATATCGATTTCGGGCGAAACTAGTACTCGCGCTGATTCTATACCATCAATAAATATCATAAATTAATATTTAAATAAACATATTATATATATATCAACCCTCATCAATAAGACTAGCTGCGACGGTTCAGACATCACTACAATCACGATCAACTGAAGCAGGCGTTCAATGGACGAGCTCTTACTGAGGTGATGGAGGACTACACAGGGCCATGATGTTGATTATAATGTTTTGTTTATATTTCAAGGAGATCAGTTGATTAATAACTAGTGTCATGGGGATCTGTAAAACATTTGTATGAACTATTCTCGTTAGTGTCGTATTATCTATTATATCCCCCAATCTTTTATTATTCTTGAGTCCTAGTCGGATCGATGGGAGATTTCAGAAAGTTGTGGGATAGGATTGGTATTGGTGGTGTGATCATTCTTGGATTGGCACTTTTTTTCTTCCCAGAACCAACAACATCCTTTATCGGAGTCATCATTATTATAACCGCTACTCTAACGTGGCTGGAAGGCTGGTACAGCAGCCGAAAACTAATATTCAAACTTCAGACAATGAGAATCAATGAATTTGGAAGTATAGTAGATATAGGTACACCTTAGTTGAACAAGTAAACAGAGGAAACGAGGAAATAAAGACGTGGGTAGCTATAGTGGAAGTCCCGTCCTTTAGGATAGGAAAATGTCACCCTGGGATCGTAGAGCGAACAACCACGTCGTCGCCCTGTTATGGCCACGCCTACTGTCGTCGCTACGCTGGCGATCATACCCCTCCGTTTCATCGTTCTCTCCTCATTTTACTATGTTTGCTCAGATCCCGGTTACCGCAATCAAGCAATAGAGACAGTCGGCTATCAAACGTGGTAAAACCACCGTTATCGGAACCGCCGGCCTGTCCGGAACGAGGCGGTGCTCACTCGCATCCGCTCGCTGCGTGCCTGTCCTCGCCGTCTCCCTCGCTGTGCTCAGTCGGCGGCTGCGACCATCCTCCCGGCCGGCGGACGCTTGTACCGTCGGACACGATAGAACCGCCTACCAGACGGGAGAGTTACCAGAAAATCTGACTCTTGAAATCGGGATAGGAAAGGGAGATTAGGTGCTCTTGCCGCCATCCGTCGCGACTTCGGCGTTCACGAGTACATCCATCTCAGCGGCTGCGTCTGACGTGATTTCCTCTCGATCGTTGCTGTCGTCCTGCTAAACATAGTCGGAATCAGTCGATGGAGAAGAAGTCTGTATCCGTGTCTAATGGGTGGAACCCCCTGATTTGCCAAGGATCTTCTTACCGCCAGTTGTGTTGCGGAACCCGAACCCATCCTGGTTGTCGATCTCATTAGTGAGATCACGAACGTGACTTATCGAGTAACGCCGTCGAGAACCGAAGACTGAATCTTAGAAGCGGACATAGCAGTCCTAGCACGGAAGAGCTCGATCTTGATTCCTTGACCTCTCTCGTTTCGATCGAGAACAGCAGCAGGTTTCCGATCGATTGGTGGCACGTGCGGATCAACTCCCATCTCCTCCAAGCGCGATTCGTGAATGTACAGATCACCGTTCTCGGGATGATACACTAGTCCGAGGGCGGCGAGAACGTCCGGAAGGTACTTGTCAATCGTCGGTTGCGACGATCCGGCTACGTCCTCGATCGTTGCGACAAGTGTCCCCTCAAGAATATTCTGGTCCAGCCCAACAGTGTCCCTGATTCGGTCACAGAGACCTTGTGTTTTTCTTCCAGGGTCGTGGGATTACACTCCTGTTCTTGATCATCCTGCTGCTCACGCTTCTCCTCGATCCTGCCGAGTCGACCACCGTCCTGATACTCGCGGATCGCATACGCGAACATGATACCAGGGTTCTCGCCGTTGGATCGGGCGAACGAGGAAAACGCCTCCTTCGTTAGTGGGTTGGACGGCCGTGGCAGGGACCGGAGGGGACCTTTTCGGTTCAGTCATCGTTGATGTAGATTACTCTTCGAGTTGTCAGAGTCGTGCGTTTGCGACCTTCCGGCTCATGATGGCCGAGTCATCATTGTCCTTGAACCGGCGGAGCGCCGAGTAGACAGTGTCGTAGTTCGCGTCGAGTACATCAACAATCTCTTGAGTACCGGCGGCACCGCCGAGATCGCGGATCGTCTGGATATAATCCGTCTCCTCGTATTTTGTGGCGTAGCGCCCGGAATCCGGATCCACGCTCTCGCCCATCCTTGGACATAGGGATCGGGCTCGTGGCCATCACAGATAGTTATGTCGCACTCCTATTATATAACACCTACCCAGATAAATTTGATGGAAAATTTTTACTAATACAAGTACTTGTGGTGGATAGGGAAGCTCGGTCCTATTAGGCGTTGAATCACCCCGGTGCAGGGACACCGAGGCCAGGTTTCTCTGGATCAGGAAACCCATAAACACGAACATTGCGAGCACAAAAGAAGGTATCGACAAACGAACGATCCGCGCAGCTACTGAGAGCATGAGCACCGACCGCCACGCCGGCGAGGCCGGCGAATTCGACATCTACAGCGAGAGCGGCTTAGTGTACTGCGTCCGCCTGATCACCGAGACCTGTGACTGTAAGAGCGCGACGTACCAAGACGGCGCGTGTAAGCACCAGCACCGCGTCGAGATGATGATCGCCGCTCGCGAAGAGTATCGCGGACTCGGTGATTCGACGGTCGAACACCGACCAGCCGACGATGCAGCGGTCGTGACCGACAGCGGTGTTGTGGTCGAGACCGCTACACAGGGTGACCAAAAGGCTCAAATCACCGGCCCGTATCTTGAGCCTCCGGAGCAGGCTGGTGCGACATACTGGAGGTACGAGGACTGTGGCCGCGAGTCGCTCCGACGTGGGGACATAGAGCACTTCGAGTTCTACGCCGAGGAGTGCGTGCTCCGATGAGTCCCGAGGATTTGACTACCGATCAGACAGTTCTCTTTTTTAGCAGGGCGTGTTGCCCCTCCAAGGAGTGATCGACCTCAATCTCGCGTTATCCTTTATCGGAGGACTAATCCTGTCGTTGGGTGTCATCTCGGATTTCATCAAACAGATGTCTGGCCGGAGGGAGTGCCTCCCGCACCGGCGTACGTCTTTAGCTACTGTCGGTCCGATCATCGCCAGGGTAAAGCCGTTAGGGGCGGACTGATATCGTGATGCCCGACAACCCGCAGAAACAGCCGAGCGACGAGGTGGACGTCAATCAGATCCAGCAGTCGAAGACGGAGGGCGAGGCGTATCAGACGTCGGTATCGTACATGGCAAACACCGTCGCCAACGACGGAGCTACGAAGGAGGAAGGCGAGTATGTCGTCGGGTACGCACAGGAGGAGGCCGAGGGGATGTACGAGCTCGTCGGTGAGGGGGAGTTTGAGTTTGTCGAACCGGACGAGGAGAACTGCCACCTTGAGGTCGTCATTGCGGACGCCGGGGACAAACGCTTCATCCCATACTGCGACGTGACCGCGACACTCGAACGCGACAGTGAGGAGTACGGCCCATTCGAACTGCCGTTCCTCTGGCACCCGGGTGTCTATCACTACGGGTCGAACGTCGAGGTATCCGAATCGGGCACGTACGACCTTCACGTCACGATCGGACCGCCGGAATTCGGCCGCCACGACGAACAGAACGGCGATCGCTACGGCGAGACCGTCACGGTAACGTTCGAGTCGATCGACGTAGAGACCGGCCAGGACTGAACGCCCGAGGGCGACTCCCTGAGTGACTCGTCTGTCCAAAGCACCCTTCGGAGGACTCCTCAGCGATGTCCGTTTCGGCTGATGCTGATGCGTGCTGTTCATAGAAGCTCGTTACTTGCTAGTTCGGTAAGCACCCTATACGGAAGGTAAATGTCTTCATTACCGGGATGAAAAAATCAACAGGATCTACTCGAATCTGGTTGGAAGCAACTTGTTACAGGCCGAATGCAATACCATCCGATGAGAGATTCCTACTAGAGGGAACGTTGCTCTAGTGTCAACCGGATTAATTCTATATAATGAATCGATGGACAACACAGGGATCTACCCTCTCAATGGTTACCTGACAATGCTTGCAAAGACAAGCATCCAATCTTTATGCTAATACTTGATACAGTGGGAAAGGATGGTCGATATCATCGGCCATATCGCTCCGTTTTACTTCGCACAGTATCTCCAAGATCAGACCGGGGCACTCGTCTATATCCCGCTGTCCGACGGTGAGAAATACTTCGCGAAGGATAAATCGATAGCCGAAATCAACACATACACTCGGGAAAACCTGCGTGAGATACTTGCTGTCGGCTTTGATCCGAATCGGACACGCATCATCATCGACACGGCGGATGCAGATGTTATCTATCCACTTGCAGCGGCGCTCGTGACCGAAGTAACCCAATCAACAGTGAACGCAACCTATGGAACCCCGGAGAACATCGGGCTCTCGTTCTATCCGGCGATATAAGCAACGCACCTCCCCTTACCGCAACTGGTCGAGGGGCCACATTCGACACTGGTACCGATTGCAGTCGATCGGGACCCGTATGTCCGTCTCTGTCGGGACATTGCAGCCAAGCAGCGCTACGACGTCATGAAGCCGGGGCATTACTCTTGAATTCCTGCCGAGTCTTGACGGTCCAGGGAAAATGAGTTCCTCGAGTGACACACCGAGCATCCTGCTTTCGGATGACCGTGAGACAGCCTTTGAGAAGATTCGGACCTACGCGTACTCCGGTGGCCAATCGAGTGTAGAAGCCCACCGAGAGCATGGTGGGAACCCCGAGGTTGACGTTCCCTATCAGTTCCTGTACTACTTCTTTGAGGAAAGCGACAAACGAGTCGAGCAGCTTGCGCGTGAGTATCGCGATGGCACGCTGTTGAGTGGTGAGCTCAAAGAGATCGCAGCGACGAAAATAGCTGACTTCCTTGAAGGCCATCAGAAGCGACGCGCTGCACTCGGTTCACTATATAAGGAGTTACGACCCTATCGGCTTACTGCGAACGAACGCCAGACAGCGCGTCGACGACTAGGATACACTGAGGATTTACTACCATCCCTCCATAGTTTCCAGACTCCATCGCTTAGACTCATCTGGTAAACCCGAAAAACGCCACGTGAATTGGTATAGAGCATCGTAAACTGCTCACTGGTATTATCCAAGCCGATAATCGATACGGTGGAGTGCGGCGCGTTCTCAGTCCATCCAGGGCAATTCCAAAAAATTGTCCACCTCCGAGCGTTGAACGAGGACGGGTATACCATCTGACTTAGTTAGTAAAACAGCAATACGTTTAATCTTAGATGATACACCAGGTACTCAGATACCGGATCTCAAACCGTGAGTAAGGTTATTGACTTGGCGATCAAAGCTCTCGATGTAGAATCCAATGACATCAGAGACATTCGCAAAACTTGAGGGCATTGAAATGGACGATCAAGGAATCGACACATTCCTTCGTGAGCAGGGTATAGGCATACTCTCGCTCACCAACGGGCGAGAGGCATACGGAGTCCCGGTCTCGTTTGGATACGATGGCAAGGATAGTTGTTACTTTGTATTCCTTCGTGCGGGCGAACAGAGCAAGAAGGAGCAGTTCGCCGAGAAGACTGAACGTGCAAGTCTAACAGTCTCCGACGTCACCTCAAAACATGTCTGGACGAGTGTGATCGCATCTGGGTCACTTCGTGTAATCGGCGATAACGAGTGGAGTAAGCTTGAGACGGCGATCGAGGACAATGCGTGGTATCCGAGTCTTTTCTCTGAGGCCGAGCCCATGCGAGACTTCCAAGGCTGGGAGCTACAAATCGACGAAGTAACGGGTCAACAGAGCGAAGGATAGCGATCTGGTGAACCGTCTTCAAACCGTGTGATATCCTCCTCGCCGTAGTGGCGGGGCTTCCACAAGGCTGGTCCTTCTCCGCGTTATGATGGACTCTCCAAATTTAGCCCTGTTGAAATCCTATTCTTCAGATCCAACACAATATGAAACAGCCGGTTGCTGAAGAGTGCGAATATCGCAGACTCAAACCTCCTCCGAAGGTCGTTTTCAATGTGTTCGAACAGCTTTCCGGTAATCCTTGACTTTCATTTCGGGTGAATGGTCTGCTCATCTAAAGTTTTTCACCAGTAGTGTGTTTAACTCTGTAAACAGGATTCTCATAGGTAAACTGATGGTATAGGGTACTTCAGACGCAGATGATGCCACAGTTAACTGGGAACTTGACGTGACGGATTCTCTTCTCTTACAGACCCTCGCATATGTGGGCCCCAGTATCTTCGGTGGCGTCGGTATACTCGTTGGTGGGCTATTACTCTGGCTGGTTGTATCGGCGTTGTTGGATGGTAACTTCGCTCGAGCAGTTGGATTTGTTGCCTTGGCGGTACTGGCGCTGTTTTCTCGTCGCTATCTTCCAGCATTACTCGATACAAATCTCACTGACCCATTGTGGAACCGATACTCGCGGCGGGGGCTCGTAATCGGGAGCGTGTTTGGCGCACTCGTCCTCCTTGGAAGGCGCAGTTGCATCCTGTGGCCCCGTTCGCGGTGTTCATCGCTATCTGGGTTCCGCTCGTTCTCACCGCAGCGTTTCCGACGAGTGGTCATGCTGACCGAACGGTGGGAACACTCGTCGTTGACGATACTAAGGTGCCGCTCGAAGCAATCAGCGCATTCCGGGCAATTCCCATAGGCACGTTCGTCGTCTGCTGGCTCTCGTATGCACGGGGGGTTCCGACCGCACCCCGTATCATAATCCTCCCTATCTCGATCAGTTCATCAAGCAGTCCACGATAGGTCGTATTCTTCCGAACTTTGAGACCCGGCAGAACAACATGCTAAGGGGGCATATAGCGGTGTGTGGAAATCTTCGAGGAGTATCGAGAGACCGCTCGGCGTGCCAGATGAATCGCCTTCTCAGCGAAACGGAGAATCTGCGACTTCGGGAGGGCGTTCATCTCGTGGAAGTACAGGATAAATCTGTAACTTTCCGAGGATTTCAACCGAGCTCCAGATTGTATTCCGTCGTGATACAGGCCGTGCCATGCAACTGGGATCCTCTCCTTCAAGAAGGACTTGGGTAGTTTCCGATAGTATCCGCTTGTGGTTACCAATGTAGGTATTCCAACTGTTCGAGGATAGAGATCTCCGTGGTAGAAGTGCGCTGCTGTCGAACTTGGACTTATATTTTCCTCTAAGAGTCTCTAGCCGACTTTATGGTAGCTAGCATCGGTCGAATCGATGTTCTTCGTCGATTTCGGATCATCGGTAGTCTATTTTAAAATCATCCACTATTGTTTGTCGATGTTACCTCATCCTCGCCCCCGTCAGCCAGTGAAGTATCAATTTTGTGTTCGAGCCAGACCCATTCATTAGTCATAAGCCCGTTCTCTTGGAGCTGCCATGGATCACCATTCTCGATAACCTGCCCCTCAAAAGACGATTGAACGATGTTCCAGAGGAAGACGACGCCGCCGATGAAGATGAGGAACGCGCCGATCGTCGTGACCTGATGCAGGGTCGCATACTGGGGCAGGTACTCGGCGTATCGGCGGGGCATGCCGCCGTAGCCAAGCAGGATCATCGCGAAGAACGTCACGTTCGTCCCGATGAAGCTCAGCCAGAAGTGGATGAGGCCCAGCTGGCGCTGGTACATTCGGCCCGTGACCAGCGGGAACCAGTAGTAGACGGCCCCTAGGAGCGCGAACCCGATCGCGCCCATCACGATGTAGTGAAAGTGCCCGACGATGTAGTAGGTGGCGTGGAGGATCGAGTTGATGGGAATTGACGCGAGGAAGACGCCGGTGACGCCGCCGATGATGAAGTTCGAAACGAACCCGAGCATGAACAGCATCGGCACCGTCAATCTGAGACGGCCCGACCACAGCGTGGTGGTCCAGTTGAACACCTTCACCGCACTCGGCACCGCGATGGCGAGCGACACTGCCATGAACGCCGAGCGAATTCGGGGGTCGATGCCGGTCGTGAACATGTGGTGGGCCCAGACACCGAAGGAAAGCACGCTGATCGCCAGCGTCGAGTAGACGACGAACTTGAAGCCGAACAGCTTCCGGCCCGCGAACCGGGGCAGGATCAGGCTTACCAGTCCCATTGGTGGCAGCACGAGGATATAGACCTCGGGGTGGCCGAAGAACCAGAACAGGTGCTGGTAGAGGATCGGTCCGCCGCCCTCGACGGTGAAGAAGGTCGTCCCGAGGTTCCGGTCGAGCAGCAGCATGATCAGGACGCTACCCAGAAGCGGGAACGCAAAGAGGACCATCCCAGACTGGGCGAGCATCGTCCACGAGAAGATGTCCAGTCGCTCCCAGCCGACGTCTGGCGCGCGCTCGGTGAAAACCGTTGCGATGAAATTGATCGCACCCAACGTCGCGCTGATCCCCGATAGGTGCAATCCCAGTAACATGAAGTCGATTCCGAGGGCACTCTGGTTGAGAGACAACGGCGGGTACATCGTCCAACCAGTCTGGGCGGGCTCGATACCGAGTGACATCAGGACGAACGGACTCCAGATCAGTGTGCCCGCCACCGGCAGCAGCCAGAACGCGATGGCGTTGATGCGGGGAAACGCCATGTCGTCGGCGCCGATCAGAAGCGGAAGGACGTAGTTCGCGAACGCGTTGATCATTGGCGTCCCGAACAGAAAGAGCATTGTGATGCCGTGGCTCGTCATCAGTGCGTTGTAGGTCGTCACCTCCAGAAGGACCGTTTCTGGGCTGAACAACTCTGTCCGCATCAACGCGACAGAGAGACCGCCAATAACGAGTGCAATCGTAGCAAAGATACCGTAGAGAATACCGATATCCTTGTGATCGACCGTTGTCAGCCAACGGACGAGTCCGTCTGGTTTTTCTCCTGTTTCGTAACTAGTACCGTCGACTGCACGTCCACCTGCGCTGGTGAGTGGTGTATATGATCGCCAGTTCTCGAGACGGGCGATCCAACCGGCAACTATCACTAAGAGTAGTCCCATTAAGATGGTCAGCACTATTTGTTCATCTATTTGCATAGTAGGACGCTTGTTATCAATGATCATAATTGTTAGGACCAATGCCAGATTACTCTGGCAGTCTGACATCAATCGACTGATCCAGTAGCAGTATCTCCGGGGCGCAGCAGGCCTCGGGAGTTACATAACCACCGACATCGCTACAGAAAATGCACGCGGATCAGGAAAGGGTTGAACGGTTCGTTCGGGAACGCTCCTAGGAACACGAGAAGGTTGCGGCCGAGCTTTGGAAGCGGACCGGAGTCTGCCGAAGATCTACCGCATCACTACCTGCTCAGACAGAGCCCACTCTCCGCGATGTTCGTCGAATCGACCTCTGGCTCCGTCCCATGCATCAGCCAACAGCCTAGCCGTTCCTGATCTTCTCAGCTAACTGTGTTACTTCTTCGGCCTCATAGTCTGCTTTGATCAATTCCTCGAGTTTTCACACGTTCCAGTGGTCCAATTCCCACTTGTTGTGGCCGGCACAAGTGGGCTCGTCGGAACGTCACTTCAGATTGGGCCACCGTGGCTTGGATCAGTGGGAACTATCCTGTGGAGTCTGGGGGTCGGTGTGTTTATAGGGTCACTTCTCTGGACGATTCGCAGCAACCTGACTGGTTATGACACCGCAACAGGAAAAACAAATATCGAGCGACAGCCGATAGATCGCTTGGCGAACGGATTCATTCCATTCGCATTTATCTATCTGATCATTGGAACATACGAAACACTCGCGATATACACAGGCCTTCCTCTGCTTTACGATGGATATCCTCCTCGAGTAACGCACTTGCTGGGGGCAGGTACAGCCGGATTGCTGATATTTACACTCGGATTTCGACCCCTTCCTCGATTTTTGGTCGCTTCTCCACCGCGAATGCTCGTTGTACTGGTTCTGCCTGCGGGAACGCTCGGACCAATACTCCTAGCTACTCATTTCGGAGGCAATTTCTGGTTTCAGCTCGGAGCGCTCCTCGAAGCTATTGCAGTAACTGGATTCGCTATTGGAGTCGGACTTCTCTTCATCCAGTCAGAGCGCCGGCGTGTGGGGTTCTATGGTATTCTGGCCGGAGCGATCAGCGGCGTTGTCGCGGTTGTGATTGGATTATGGTTTGTGTTCAATCAGCAGTCGTCGGCACTGGTACTGGTACATCTCCGTCTGAATCCCCTCGGATTCCTCGGGCTCACGATTATCGGGATTTCGTATCAGTTCTATCCGCCGGCTGCCGGAACCGTTCGAGGAGCGTCGAATCGTACCGCACTCATTTCGATCGCTGGACTTGTGAGCGGTTTGCTCGTCCAAGTCATCGGGTTGGGCGGTAATATACCACTGCTGACGACACTAGGGCAGTTGCTAACGCTCGGCGATACACTCCTGTATGCATTCCTGATTATCACCGTATTCACTAGATAGAGATATTTCTCGTTCTAGATGAACATGCTGAATATGGCAACGGAGGTGGCGTTCTGATGAAGAGCTTAGAGAGGACTCCAGACCGGTCATCAACCGGCTCGTTGACAACCTTCAAATCATCGAACTCGAGTACATTCGTTTGGGATTGTCAATCAAGACAACTAGTTGGAGACAAATTGCCACGTTCAGCCAGAAATTACCTGAATTCCATTCTAGAGTGATTGGTTACCTGAGACCCGTTCGCCAGTCTTGATCCACTAAATGAACCTCTGATCGCAGCACGTCAGTCTTCTGGAACCTGAAAACGAGCGAAATACCCTCGCTTTTCACCGAGTCTGCGTTCGAAGACAAACCCTATCGTCTCTGCACGCTCTTGGAGCGACTCAAACCGAACCCAATGAGGATCGGGAAGGGCCTCGCCGATTATCAGTCGGCCTCCTGGCTTGAGGACACGGTATACTTCTCGTAGCGCGGACTGTTGATCGGGAATTTCACCGAGCGCGAGAACTAGGTAGACAGTATTGAATACATCATCCGAATAGGGGAGTGCCTGTGCATCGCCTTGCGTTGGGATAATATTCGAGAGTTGCTGGTCGTTTGCTCGAGTAGCAGTGTGTTCGAGCATCTCCTGCTGGAGATCAAGGATATGGAGTGTACTATCCGGTCCAAGCCATTGAGCAACGGGGAGACTATAATAGCCAGTTCCGGGTCCGATTTCGAGGATTCGCTGATGTGATTTCGGTTCAAGGAGCTCTTGCAGTTTAGACCGGGTAACAAATGGATGGGGTAAGTTTAACCAGAAGCGCTGACTGTACGGACACGCTGACGGATTTTTCCGCCACCAGACGGCGTAGGCCACGGCAGCCAGTCCCCCGATACATACGAGTCTCTTACCAATACGTGTTAGTTGCTTTTTCATGATCCGTTGAGTAGTGTACTCTCGACTACTACGTTAACGAGTGTTTCCCCGGTTGACTACTCCGACGTTGTAAGCGTTGTCTGTCTGTCTGGGATATGGATGTGATCCGGATCGACACCTAGGAAGTCTCCATCAGCTGGATTGACTACTCGACCAAGGAGGAGCCAGCCAGTCGTTCCTTCGGTTCCACACGTTATACATCGACCTGTGAATCGAGCTTCAATATTTGGGGGATCAACGCCGATCTCAGCAAATCCCTCCGCGAGAAAATCGGTTACGTGACACTCACAGAGGTCTGACCGAGCGAGTGGCCAGAGATCACTTATGCCGAGTTCGCGGTTTCCATTCACACTGAGCCAGGCACCTCGGTCGACTGTGCGAATCGACGTGGACACACTTGTAGATTCGATAGAACAGTACTGAGTGTATCGACAGATACGATACTCGCCGTTATGTTGTTCACTGAATTATTGTGTACGCTCAAAGGATGATCAGATTAGAGTCACTCTTACTGTAGAATTCTTTCTACAGGTAGAGTACCGGCTCATACTCACAGTACTTTGTTGTCATTACTCAATCGGATCGCATTACAACTATCGCATAGTGGTCGATAATAAATAGGGCTATGCACCTCCTCTGGATCTCTGTTTCTTGCCCACAGGCGAGACAAGGAATTGTTTCGTGGTCCTTGTTCGAAGGCGAATGAGAGTCAATTAGCTCCATAGAAGATGGCTCTCCGACGAAGGCAGGAACCGTTAAGTTACTGTCCACACGCAGTAGATCTCTCTTCCAACGTACACATGGGCCCCCTCCGAGTTCAACCACAGTTCAGTGAGATTTGCTTGGGTAATGTTATTTATCTCTCATAAGTATCATACTACTTGAAACGGTAGTCTATCCCGTTGATGACTGCTAGTGAACCACTGTTCGATCGGTTAGGCGGCCAAGATGCTATTGATGCTGTTGTCGATGAGTTTTATGACCGAATACTGAGCGATGAGAGAGTTGCACATCATTTCGAGGATACCAACGTGACCGAACTTCGGGCGCACCAAGCACAGTTCATTGCTGCCGTTACGGGTGGACCAGTTGAGTATGATGGTGCGGACATGCGAGAGGCTCATGAGGGAATGGGAATTACTGATGAGGAATTTGATGTTGTGGCAGACCATTTAGACGCATCTTTGGAAACATACGATGTAGCTGAAAACGACCGCCAGCAAGTTCTCACCGAGATTGAAAGCTATCGTTCCGCTATCGTTGGTGTATAGATTCCGCTATAAAAACGGGAGTCTAAGGATATTAGCTGTAATATATTTCCAACCAGTGACTGATGACTCAAATTTCTAATCCTAAAGAGTGGTTACGAAGATCGATCTTGGAGCGAGGAGATTGACGCTATTAGTGATTCCCACAAGAACTACCAGGATTACACTCTCATCTAGCATATGATTCAGTTTTACACCATCGGCCACTCCTCGCGTTCGATAGAGGAATTTCTCTCGGCGTTACAAGCACACGGGATAGATCTCGTTGTTGACGTTCGTCGCTTCCCTGGTTCCGAGCATAATCCACAGTTTAACGCGGATACCCTCACTGAAACGTTGGCGGAACACGAAATCGAGTACCGGCATCTCGAGGCACTCGGTGGCCGACGGTCAAGCCCACTAACCGATTCTCCCAACATCGGCTGGGAGAATAGTTCCTTTCAGGCCTATGCTGATCACGCACTCTGTGAGGAGTTTCAGAACGCTCTCGAAGACCTAATCGAGTTCGCTCAAGAGCACACGCCAGTGATCATGTGTGCCGAGGCAGTGTACTGGCGATGCCACCGACGGATCATCGCTGATTGGCTGATCGCCGCTGGTTACGAGGTCATGGATATCTTCGGTCCTGACCGCGCCAATGAACACGACATAACGCGATTCGCAGAAATTCACGATGGAGACGTTATTTATCCAGCAATCGATGACGGATCGTGATCTACTACGTGAAGTCTGTGTTTTCGGACGTCATGCCCGTCATCATGGAGTCTTGAGTTTATTCTCGGCATCTTCTAGATCCCGAAACGAAGGAGTACCTACTCGACCGCGACGCCGCCCAGCATGCCGTTTGAGCGATGCGGGTTACAGAAGTAGCGGTAGTTCCCCGAGTCCTCAAAGGTGTACTCGAAGGTCTCGCCCTCCTCGCTGTAGAGATCGCTCTCGAACTCGCCGTCCTCATTCTCGACGTTGTGGGCGCCGCCCTCGCCGGTCCACTCCCAGACGACGGTGGTACCGGTGTCGATCCGGATGGCTGCCGGGGAGAACCCGAACCCGTTGTCGCCCGTGCCGACGTCGACGGTCACCTCGTCCTCGCCAGTGTGGTCGGCGATCGTGCCGTCGTACTCGTTGGCGTTCGAGAGGTACTCGTCGAGTTCGTCGGGCACGTCACTGCTCCCGCCGTTGCCGTCGCCGTTCCCGCTTCCGTTTCCGTTGCCCGAACACCCGGCGGCGGCCGGCGCAAGAGCTGTGACGCCAGCAACCTTGACGAACGCGCGTCGGTTCATATCGGTCATGATGTATGTGGACGAATAGAGCCCATCACCGATAAAGGTGGCAGCGACGGCTCCGTTCCAGCCTTCTCCACTCAGTCGCCGGGCTCGGATGACGTGACGGTGACCCAAAGGAATTTCTGGGGACCGCCGTCCAACTAGTCTAGACCCTGGTCAACTACCTCAGAAGAAGAGTGCAGGTCGCTGTCGGTAGTCGCGCCGAGCAAGTTATCCAGTGCATACGGGCCGGCACCGGTAATTAGCAGTGTGGAGGCAAGGCTAAACAATCCGATATGCGCGAGTACAGGATCGTTTGGAAGAGCAAACAGCGTCAGCGTGAATACGAACAGCGCGGTCAGTGCGGACGCACGAGTGAAAAACCCAACAAATAGTGCTATCCCGAGAGCTAACTCTGAGAGTCCTGCACCCAGTACCCACAGCTCGGGTGGAATTGGCGTCACTTCGGAAAATCCGTACTGGTGGACCACACCTAATGCTAGTGATGGCGCAAGCAGCTTTTCAGCCAGTCCGAGGAACGCGAATGCGGCACCCATTCCGAGCCGAATGATCGTCGGAAGATACCGTCGGTACGGTTCCAGTCTAGTGGCTAGCCAATGGGCTATGCGATGGATCGGATCAATCGCGCCGTAAAACGTTCCGTCCGCGGCGGCAACCTGTTGGAGGGTGTGATCAGCACTCGGGCGCCCACTCCCAACAAGCGCGATCGCGATGAATCCAGGAATCCATTCCAGCGAAAACAACAATTCTGACTGTGTGAGGAGTACGAGTAGGTATACTCCCAGTCCGACTAGTGCGGCGGCGCGAGTCGCTAGTCCGAACAAGAGGAAGAATCCAAGGCCGATCTGGAACAGTCGTGATGGCACGCTACCGATAAGAGTCGGTGAAACAATTGGGGCGAAGAAGTACCCCGCAAAGCCTGCACCGATAAGCGGAAGTCCGAATCCAAGTCGGAGGAGCCACGGCACTAGATCACTATAGCTCACCATTACCTGCCGAAATACGGCAATATCATGGGTGAGTGGTCGAAGGCGCAGGTACAACACGATCACAGCAACAACCCCGATACCGCCAGCCGTGAGCGCAGCAACCACGACTGGATTCGACAACGCTTCCATGAGGAACGCAATCGGGTCACCCCGTTCTCCATCACCGACGTATTCTACGTGTCCGGCGACGACACTGGAAACCAGCGAAACGCCGAGGAGGATCGCACCGACCCGTACGGCTGACCGTGTACGACTGATATTCATGAGCTATCTCATTTGAGCCCCAGTGTTAAAAACCAGGTGCGAGAGTAGCCTTCTGTCTCACTGGAAACTGTCCGACCCAGATATTGAACGTGGAATACAAGGATCGTCCCGTCGGTGAGAAGTCCTTCGTCCGATGATTATCGTCTGATTTCACTCTCACAACTAATCTGTTGTGAGTACCGCTCGGTGGCGAGTACGCGAACAACGAGGGTCAGCTGGCTGTGCTTGAGGGTGACGACGAAGAGTAGCGGTAGACAATTGTGGTCCTCGAGCGTTCGTGTGCGTTGTCCGACCGCTTCGAGTAGGGAGACGCCGGTGGCGACGGCGATGATCACCGAACCGAAGACACTGCTAATCAACTGGAGTTCCAAGACATTCCCAACGTTGCTTGGACCGACGAGATGAGCAGAACGAACAGGAAACACATCGGGGCCGAAAAGAGAACGGCGACGATCCATCGGTTCACCATGATGAGAAACTAGTCTTCGTCCTGCTCTCGTTGGTCTACTCCTGTATTGTATCCGTGAAAAGTATCAGTTCGTCCGATTGTCTCATTTCATTTCCGTCTATATCCCTGTCACCTTGGTCTGCTGATCGTAAGACGGGGAACCCTCCTGAATCCCTTTTGTGTCTCTGCTGAGTCGCCCCATGCCTGTTTGAGGACTTCATATAAACTGTCCGTATTTCGATCGTTCGTTGTCGGAGCTACACGCAGCTATGGCGGAATTAATTGACCGTCTATGGAATTATAATTCCGAAAATAATTCAAATTCACAATCACTAAGGGCCGCGAAGGGATAGACATCGCCGATGACAGAGAACGACGAGTTGCGAGACGAACACGGAATCGAAGGGAATCCGAGACGGGGTCTGGTAATGGCGACGCTGGCCTTCTTCACTGGTCTTACCACGATCGTCTTCTACGGCGTCGCCGGGCCGACGTTTCAGGAGGCGCTCGGAATCTCGGGTGCTCTACTGGGGATTCTGCTCTCCTCGCCCCACATTAGCAAAGTAGCGCTTCGAGTGCCCTTTGGCGCGTGGGTTGATGAGATCGGTGCGAAGAAGCCACTGTTGATCCTGTTCGCGATCACCATTACGGGAATAGCCGGCTTGGTCGCTATTCTTGCCCTGTTCTATCCCGATAACTTCGGATCGCATCTCTACGTCCCTCTCCTGATCTGTGGGATCCTAGCGGGTGCTGGCGGCGCGACGTTCTCCGTGGGGATTGCCCAGACGTCCTACTGGTATCCCGAGGACAAACAGGGATTCGCGATGGGTGCCTTCGGCGGTGCCGGCAACGTCGGTCCGGGTATGATGAACTTCGCTATTCCTGTGGCAATCGGGATCGGTGGATTGACATTTGCGTACGCGGGCTGGCTTGCGTTCATGGTCGTTGCCGCGGGCCTCTATGCTCTCTATGGCGCGAATCCGTACTATTTCCAGTTTCTCAAACGAGGTCTCAACGTTGAGGAAGCGAAAAGTCGCGCCGAGGAGATGGGCCAGGAGGTCTTTCCCTCCGGAGGGACCAAGGAGTCGCTGAAGAAGTCCTCCACGAACAAGTGGACCTGGGTGCTGGTCTTTCTCTATACCGTCTCCTATGGCGGCGGGTTCACCGCCCTCTCGACGTGGTATCCGACCTACTGGAGTGCCTTCCACGGAATGACGCTCACGACGGCCGGACTACTGGCCGCGATTTTCGTTACCTACGGCTCGCTAGTCAGGATTCCCGGCGGGAGCCTCAGCGACCGCTTCGGCGGCGAGGACGTCGCCTCTGTGAGCTTCGCTATCATGGTGCTGGGTGCGGGCATCGCCACGTTTTCCGAGGCCGTGATCCCCTCCTTCGTCGGGATGATGGTGCTTGGCACCGGGATGGGCGTGGTCAACGCGGCAGTCTTCGAGCTCGTTCCCAAGTATGTTCCCGAGGCGGTCGGCGGAGCGTCGGGCTGGATCGGCGGGATCGGCGGTGCCGGGACGCTCACTGTGCTCCCGATTCTCGGTGTGTTCGTCGACGTCTACGGTGAGATCGGCTACGCGCGCGGATTCGCTGTCATCGCCGTTCTGAGTGCGATCTGTGTCGCGATCTCGATCGCGCTGAAGTTCGTCGGTCCGGACGCTTCGGCGGCCGCCGATGAGTCGGCGATGCACTGACGTTGATGGGCCGTCGAATTCGGTTAGGGCAGGTCGTTTCGACGACGAGAGACGGATGGTGAGGGGTTATCTGGCGATGGTCACTGTCATTGACGCGTTCCGGATGACCGTTTCGGCGACGCTCCCGACGACGATCCGCGAGAGTCCCGACCGGCCATGGCTGCCCATGATGATATGATCGCTGGCGTTCTCCTCGGCGTATTCGACGATCACCTCACCTGGTGTGCCAACTTCGAGCGCGGTCTGAACCGTCGCGTCGTAAGCAGCGGCCCGCTCTTGGGCTCGTTCGAACAGCTCCTCGGCCTCCTCGCGCTGGGCGTCGGTCAGGCTTTCGGCCGCGCTGCCCTGAACGCCCCCGTAGGCCAGCTCCGCTGAACTGAGAACGTTGAGCACTGTGATCTCAGCGTTCGGATTCTCCTCCAACGCCCGATTGAGCGCGGTCTCGGACTCGTCCGATCCATCGAACGGGACGAGAATCTGTTGGTCCATGTTGACGTTTATCGTTCGAACGGTAAGAGTCTAGGGCCGTAATGGTAGAGACGTGCATCAATCATTTCGGTTGACTTTTTCGGCTATCGCTTTCCCCTTTTACTGCGGCTTCTGTGTCTTGGTGTAAGTTTCCGAATGCTGTGAGACTGTTTTTCTGATTTGCTGTAAAGTCAATAGCTGACATCGTATTTCGGCCATGGCGGAGTGAGTTAAAACCGATGAGAATTGTTGCCAATGACGTTTTTTATCTATAGTGAAATGTTCCCACAGATTCCATCTCCCTTATGTGCCGGATCCCGGATTCTCAGGCCATATCAAGGGAGTTTTCAGGGCCGGAACGATTACGATCGGTGTGTCCGATCACCCGAACGTCTGTCTCGTTCACTGTCACGACCTCGGGCGTTACCTCGGCTGCTACGACTTCGACGTCGACACGCCGCGGATCGACTCGTTGGCGTCGAACGGCGCGGTCTTCGAAAATGCCTTCGCCACCGCACCCCAGTGTTCGCCGAGCCGTGCAAGCCTCCAGACCGGCAGACATCCCCACGAGAACGGGTTGGTTGGACTGGCCCACGACGAACCGACGCTGAACGACGACGAGCGTCTCCTGCCGGAGTACCTTTCGGCGGCCGGTTACGAGACCCACCTGTTCGGACTCCAGCACGTTACCGAGCACCCCGACCAACTCGGATTCGACGTGCTCCACTCCGAGCGACACCTCTCGCCGGACGTTCCGCCCTCGGTCCACGAGACCGACCGTGCCCGGGAGGTGAGCGAGCGGTTCGCCGACCGCCTCGGGGACGGTGACCTCGCGGACCCCTTCTTCGCCTCGCTCGGTTTCTTCGAACTCCACCGCCTCGAGGCCGACGACGGCCAGTTCCGTTTCGCGGACGACCGCTACGAGTCGGCCGATCCCGGAGCTGTCGAGACGCTGCCCTATCTTCCCGATGAGCCCGGAATCCGACGCGATCTCGCTGACGCCCAGGGGATGGTGCGGGCAATCGATCGCGGCGTCGGGCGAGTCCTCGACGCACTGGAGGACACCGGGATCAGAGAGGAGACGCTCGTGGTCTTTACGACCGAACACGGACTAGCGATGCCCCGCGCGAAGGGCTCGGTCTACGATCCCGGCATCGAGATCGCGCTGCTTGCGTCCCTACCGGGAACGATCGAGCCTGGGATGCGCCACGATGAGATGATCAGCAACGTCGACGTGCTGCCGACGCTCCTCGATCTCGTTGACGAGGAGGTCCCTGGGCAGGTCTCAGGACGGAGCTTTCTCCCCTTGCTGCGTGGAAAGGAGCATGACGCCCGCGAGCGCCTGTTCGCGGGGATGACATGGCACGACGCCTACAACCCGGTACGCACGATCCGTACTCGCCGGTTCAAGTATGTCCGCAACTTCTGGCAGCTGCCCGAAGTCTATCTCCCCCACGACGTTAGCCATAGTCCCGCAGGCGAGGAGGTCCGCGACGAGTTCGAACAGCTCGACCGTCCCTACGAGGAACTCTACGATCTCGATGTCGATCCCCACGAACGCGAGAACGTCGCTGGTGAGGCGGAATATGAGGGGACGACCGAGCGCCTGCGCGAGGAACTCCAAGAGTGGATGGAGGCTACTGACGATCCGCTGCTCTCGGGGTCGGTTCCACCGGGTGACTTCGAAGCGATGATGGCATAGTCGCCGAGTTGAGACCGAAGTCGAGGGGGATATCCAGTTGGTCCGTCATCCGCCCATATGCGTGCTTTTGGGTCGCCTACGACGGCCCTTCCTCCCATGGCTTCCAGCGCCAGCCGGCGTCGAAACCGTTGAGGGGGCGCTATCCCGTGCACTCGGCCGTCTCGGCGTTACGATGACCTCTTGTGCCCGATTGTCGATGTCAACCGGTCTCAAGGATGGATGCTCATGGAACATTGCGACGACCTCGGTGCATTACCGGCTGATCACCCATATGATGACCTCGAGGTTCGGAACTCATACCACGCGAATCGCTACATAGGTCGTCGGCTTCGCGAGAGAGGCTGGTTGCCGTCGTCTACGAAACGAATGGATGTAGAGGGGATGGTTCTTGATGGTCGCCTTGTCGCCGTCGATTACGAAATGGTGTATCACGAAGAGTGGATGTTTGACCCGTTGTGCTGGCGCTGGTCGAAGTTTCTCCGCCGGGATACTCCCTATACTGCTGCGACTAATCTCGAAATCACTGAGCGCGATCATTCCGGTAGGGTATTTTCACGCCACCGAAGATTGGTTGAGGAAATGCACTACTCAACAATTCTGTCGCGTAAATCGATTGAAAACCTAGGACGGAAACCAAAGCGGAGAGCTCGTCATTAGCTACAGCTATCAATGCGAGTATGTGCCCGTTGCCGTTGGCTTCTCGCTTGATGCGACCTCTATCTGCTCTCCAGCTGGTTTTCTTGCTTCGAGCGCAGCAAGTCCATCGTAGATCGTACGAACTTCTTCGCTAGTCCTATGCGGATAGACCGCCTGGACCGTTGTATCGTTATAGACCGCTAGACAGAGTAGCGGTAGTGTGGTGTAGGTGCCATCTTCGGTGTTGCCATCATCACTTGATTTGGTGTCAGAGCGCCCAAAAGCGGGACTAAGGGTACAATTATGGATATCTTCCCATTGTTCGAACTCGGAGAGTAGTTTTCGTGTTCCGGTGGGATCTCGATCGTTCGAAACGGACATCCCCATTGACGATCCCCAAGTGTCAATATCAAGGTCAGCGATTATTCCTTCCGTCTTGAACTCTTGAAGCTGGTCGATAACGTCGGAGTGGATTGGACTGATTCCTCTAGGGACGAGTGTTCGCAGCCGTACGACAGCACGAGGCACAGTAGCGGTCATGATCTTAGCTCGCTTATCGAGTGGTTCTGACAGCTGTATCTGCCCTCGGACTGGGTGACGAGATCCGCGGCGATGAGTGTATTTAAGATTGGGTACAGCGTCAGCTTTTCAACATTGAGCGCTACGTGGAGTTCGTCGATCGTTGTTGACTCACTGCTCGATAAGTACACGTACACGAGCTTTGAGGTACTTGAGTCCAAACTAGGTGGTACTGGCTCGACAGTCGCTTCGGACTGGTCGGAAATGGGCTGTTGGGAATTCATGACGTTGGAATTTGAGTGGCGTTGTACAGGCTGGTTCGACGGGGTTGGGTCCTACCCCCGTCTCGACTATACTCTTGAGCGATGATCACTTAGAATCTTATAATATCCAACATTATTGGGATAGAGCAGTCAGCTACGCTCCGGAGAGAGCAATAGCGTTTGGAAGACACTGTAATGCCCTTTTTCAGTACGGTGGTTGTAACGGACGACTCTGAACTACTCAACCTAGCAAATTCTCATGGTCAGCTCCTCACAGGCATCGTTTGACCTTATCGGCGTCTATACGCTCAGGACTCTTCAACAACGGCGTGCCCTTCTTCGGTCAGCGTGTAGAGTGTCGCTGGAATCCCTGTTTCATGTTCGCCAACGTACTGGGTTCCCACAGGCGTGATGAGATTCCACGAGTCAAGAATTGAGAGCTGATAGTGCTTACTTCCGTCTGGGATCTCGGCATGGTCTCGGATTTCACTTGAGCGCAGTTCGTCATGTTCAGCAAGCACTTCGAGAATCCGATAGCGATCGTCTGTCAGCGCAGCCTGGAGTTCTTCATCGGTCGTCGGTTTTTGCATACTGATCTACTTGAAGACGGTGTAGTTCGATTCTAGTCAGTTGCTGCAGATAAGGGACGGCGATATAATTAGTATTTCCTCTTTAATCGTGTATGTAGTCAGCTACTCAAGTAAAAGTGAAGCGGACAGCGGTTCAACTATCACTATCAGGAGATTTTGTTCGACGAAGTACAGCATCTCTGAGACTAATCCTGCTTCTTATCATCGGTGCTGAGAGAAGCTAGCTAGTCCAGTGAGTGGTGGAAACCATCGATTTAGCAGGACAACCAATGGAGCCAGAGTGAGAGTAGTTGGTTGAGCTTAGTACTGCTCGCGGTGGAGGACATCGCTGACATCGCGCCGGGGAAGACGATCGGGCTCGTCGCCACCGCTCGGACCAACTGCGATGAGCATGACTGGTATCTTGTCCTCAGGGAGTCCAAGGAACTCGGCGAGACCGTCGGTATCGAACCCAATCATGGGTGTGGCCGTGAGTCCACGAGCGTGTGCAGAGAGCAGAAGGTTTTCAGCGGCTAAGCTCGCATTCCGGATACCGTAGTCACGGCCCATACGGTCGTCGGCGTACATTCCGACGGTCTGGTCTTTGGTCTGGTTGGCTGCCTCCTCGTCCATGCGCCCAGCCTCAAACCACTCGTTGAACACCCGATCTGCTGTCTCAGGTGCAGTATGACCCACGACGAGAATAGCTGTCCCTGCTTCTCGGATGTGCTCTTGGCCATAGGCAAGCTCAACAACCTTATCGATTCGGTCGGCTTCCTGAACAGCAACAAATTCCCATGGTTGAAGATTATACGAAGAGGGAGCGAGCGTGGCATCCCTGATTAATTCCTCAAGTGTCTGCTCATCAAGATCAGTATCGGAGTCAAAATTGTGCCCTGATCGTCGCGTCCGGATGGCTTCGAGTGTCGCTGGGAACGTTGCGTCAGCTGCACTATTTCGTTGATCATTATCGGTACTACCTTCGTCAGTTTCGGTCTGAGATTGCACTCTATTCGATAGTTTGACTCTAAGGGAATATATGCTCGCTAACACTCTCGACACGTGGTTACACTGGTGTTATGAGCGAATGGAATTCTTCGGCTATCCAGATCGTGAAGCCAGCATCCTTTCCAGCTGACTCAGTGAGCCGCTTGCCAGGATGATTATGATCCGTCGCTTGATGCTGGTTTTCGATCATGACGGGCGACCGGTGTTCATTACAATGCCAACGATATCGGTAGAGGGACTGCCGACCGCTTCCTCACGAGAGACGTCTTCCAAGACGATTTCAGGCACACACGGGATGTTATAACATAATGCATGTGAAAAACTACCCTCTGTGGACGGAGAAATGCCAGTAGCTAATCGGCACGCAAGTCATCAAATTTGGCGGCTGCGGCGCCTGAGTCGATTGCTGTGCGGGCTTGAGCGACACCTGCTTCCAACGAGTCGGCGAGACCAGCGACGTATATCGTCGCCCCTGCGTTTGCGAGGATTACGTCTTGTTTCGCGCCCGTCTCAACGCCGGTGACAATACGTTCGAGATTGGCCGCATTTTCTTCGGGCGTCCCGCCGCCGATTGCCTCGATATCGTGTGCCTCGACACCGAGATCTTCGGGCTCGATCCGATATCGGTCGATATGGCTACCCGATACTTCGGCGACGATCGTTTCGTCGTGTACAGTAATTTCGTCCAGCCCTGCCCCGTGTACGACCAGAGCATGGTCAACGGCCAATCGAGCGAGCACGTCAGCTACGACTGGTACAAGATCCGGGTCGTAAACACCGACCAATTGTGCTTCCGCGCCGGCGGGATTCGTTAGTGGACCAAGGATGTTGAAAACCGTGCGGACACCGAGTTCCTGCCGGGGGCCGATCATTCGCTTCATGGCCGGGTTGAATGTGGGTGCGAGCAGAAACCCGATCCCGTCCGCTTCGATCATCGTCTCTACTCCCCGTGGTTCGGCGTCAATATCGACCCCCGCGGCTTGGAGGACATCGGCACTGCCAGAGGATGAAGACACCGAGTAATTCCCGTGTTTCGCGACCGCCACACCCGCACCGGCTGCAACAATTGCACTCGTCGTCGAGATATTGATTGTATCGTAGTCATCTCCGCCCGTCCCACAGGTGTCGACCAGCGGGGAGCGGTCGGGGTCAATTGTCCGCATTACGTCGCGCATCCCTCGCGCAAATCCCGCAATCTCGGCTCCTGTTTCACCCTTCGTCCGGAGGGCAGCGAGCAATGCACCGATCTGTGTCTCGGTTGCTTCCTCGAAAAGGAGGTGTGTCACCTCGCGAGTCGTCTCGGCATCAAGGTCCACACCCTCGCAGACGCGAGCAATATGATGTACAATTTTGTCCATTAGTGTATTTTATAGTACAAGGAAGGATACTGGATCATATCAATCTACCGCTATCGACTGGTTAGATTATCGCTCGACAGTAATAGCGCTTCTCCGGCAGAATTCCATCGATGTACCGACCTTCTTCTATGAATGGCTACCGCAACCGATTGATTATCCGGCAGAGAAGACTGCTCGAGTCATACTGCGGTTCATGTATCTCTAACAATGCACTCAGTGTTAGTTTCAGTACTTATGTTGTTGGGAGCGACCAACCGTAGACGAGTGCACCGATTCGAGTTCCAATCACTGTCACTGCACACACGACTGTGGCGATTCCGTTCGAACCACCAGTAGTGACGACAACCCAGTATGCGCTGCCACCTAGTACCGCGCAGCTGGCGTAGAAATCGTCGAGCAAGATAAACGGTGACCGATCCAGTAGGATATCGGCAACGGCACCCCCTCCCGCGGCGTTGATTGTCGCAATCGCAACGACACCGAACGCTGGAATACCGGCCTGCGTTGCAACAATGGCGCCTGTCGTCGTAAATGCAGCGAGCCCGATCGCATCTGAGAGTAATGTCAGTGGATGCGTGTCGGCTGACTCAAGTACAGCACTCACCCCGATCGCCAGCCCAACACCGAACAAGCCGAGACCGATCTCAACGGGTGAACTGAGTGTAAGCGGAACCCGGTTAACGAGGATGTCACGGGTCATCCCGCCAGCGAATGCTGTGGCGAGGCCGACCACTGTGACCCCGAACATATCGAACTCTTCGCGTATCGCTTTGGTCGCGCCAACCAGTGCGAACGCGATGAGTCCGATCGTGTTCATCACGGCGAATGGATCAACGAACAGTGCGTCGACGATATCCTGTGTCACTGATTCAAGGCAGGATAACGAGTTTGATGAGCGCTTCGTCTCCGGCTCTCTCTGCCTCGCTAACGCGTCACGCCTCTCACTCTATTTCAGAGTGATCACCACCATGAGTGTAGTTCCATGGACATTGCTGCTAGACTAGGTGATTTGGGATAGGCGGAATCCGTTTGATTGGTAGCTGGAGTTCCGCTGGACACAAAAACAGGAGAGCACAAATGGTAGCGTTTCGAATTCCAATCGGATCGTGAGCATTACATGATAGAGATGTCCGTTAGCACAGTTGTCGAGTTTGCTACGACGATCTTTGTCCTCCTAACGATGTTCTCTATCGGAATGGAACTGTCATTTGCTCGGTTACTGGCTGTGTTCCGAGAACGACGATTGATGGCAAAATCATTGCTGGTCAATACTGGGCTCATCCCCTTGCTTGCGTATTTGACCGTCCGTTCTGTTCCCGTGGAGGCGGGATATGCAGCGGGAGTTGTACTGATCGCTGTAGCACCTGGAGCTCCCTTTGGCCCGAAGTTTGCGGAAATATCGAAGAGTGATATCGAGTTTGCAAGCGGTTTGATGGCTGTTCTCGGGATTGTTTCTGTTGTGACGATACCCGTGAGTTTAGGGCTGTTTCTACCCGGAAACGTTACCGTAGATCCCCTTGCAATCGGGTGGATGATCTTCGTTGTTCAGCTTCTCCCGTTACTGGTGGGAATCGGACTTGATTTCTATTCCGCTTCTGCAAAACGCTGGCTGTATCCACCAATACAACGACTCTCTGATCTCTCGTTTCTCTTCCTGATCGTCCTTTTGGTAGTTGTCTATATTGATGAGATGCTCACACTTGTCGGTACAGGAACGCTGTTCATTTCGGTTGTTATTGTCGGTGCGTCGTTACTGCTTGGGTACGTACTCGGCGGACCGAAACGAAACACGCGAGAAGTGTTGGCGACGACGACCGCTGCCCGAAATGCCGCAATTGCGCTCTTCATTGCTACCACCAGCTTTTCCGATCCAGACGTTCTGATGGTTGTCATCGCGTTTTCGTTTGTAGGTGTCGTTCTCTCAGGATTACTTGCTGGAATGTGGAAGTACCGAACTGTCTGATTCGGAACGGGATAGAATCGTGGCCGATTACTTCGCTATCTGACGTGGGTATAGAGTACTAGATGAAATTATCTATGTTTCAGACGAGATATTCGACAACAGTAGGTATTTAGTGGCCACCGGAAACGGAATGGAGACCGACGATACCGACGAGAATCACGCTAATGAACCCTATCCGAGCAAGGGTTGCAGGTTCATCAAACAGGACAATTCCAAGCGAAGCCGTCCCAACAGCGCCGATACCAGTCCAGACAGCGTACGCCGTGCCTATCGGGAGGTCTTTGATTGCTTGTGACAACAGGATCATGCTAATGATGAGGGCAACAGCAGTGCCGAGCGTCGGAATGGGTTTTGAGAAGCCGTCTGAATATTCGAGTCCGATCGCCCATCCGATCTCAAACAATCCAGCCAGTATCAACAGGGGCCACGACATTTCAAGTGTCATCTACTCATTCAGTCGAACTATATCTTCTGCAAACCTACCGAATCGATGGTAGGTTTCTATCGAAACCTAACGCATTCTCTGGAGTGAGAGACTGCTATCTAGTTCTCGACTTCGCCATCTTCCCATCCTTCGGAGAACACACGGTCGTCGGGAACACCCAACTCATCGAGACGCTCCTTGGTATCGACGACCATCTGTGGGACACCGCAGACGTAAAAATCCCTGTCAAGCCCGTCGAGGCGGTCGTCGAGATGGTCCTGAACGTGTCCGGTTGGACCATTCCAGCTCTCGTCGGACAGCGAGTAGACCACCGTGAGTTGATTGTGCTCGGTAGCGAGCTGATCGAGGGTCTCGCGGTATATAATGTTCTCCTGGTTTTTCTCACCGTAAAAGAAATGGACTTCACCGGTGCCGACCTCGAGATACTGTTTGAGCATCGCGATCATTGGCGTGATC
>NZ_RDQG01000040.1 GCF_003697815.1 Halalkalicoccus subterraneus
GAGGTCGTCCGCCTCATCAGCGACGACAAAGACGAACCCGACTGGATGCTCGACCGCCGACTGCGCGCCCTCGAGCACTACCAGAACATGCCCCTCCCAACCGACTGGCCCGGCCAACCCGACCTCACCCAACTCGACGTCGAGGAGATCATTCCCTACATCCGCCCCGACGTCGAGGCACGGGGCAGCGTCGACTCCTGGGAGGACGTTCCCGAGGACATCAAGGACACCTTCGAAAAACTCGGCATTCCCGAAGCAGAGCGCGAATCGCTCTCCGGCGTGGGTGCCCAGTACGAGTCCGAGGTCGTCTACCAGAACATGCAAGAACAGTGGCAGGAAAAGGGCGTCGTCTTCATGAACATGGACCAGGCCGTCCAGGACCACCCCGAAATCGTGAAAGAACACTTCATGACTCGGTGTGTCCCACCCTCAGACAACAAGTTCGCCGCGCTTCACGGCGCCGTCTGGTCCGGTGGCTCCTTCGTCTACATTCCCGAGGACGTCACCGTCGAAATGCCCGTCCAGGCCTACTTCCGCATGAACTCCGAAGGAATGGGCCAGTTCGAGCACACCCTCATCGTCGCCGAAAAAGGAAGTGAGGTCCACTACATCGAAGGGTGTTCAGCACCCAAGTACGGCACCCATAACCTGCATTCGGGTGGTGTCGAGGTCTTCGTCGGCGAGGACGCCCACGTCCAGTACTCGACCGTGCAAAACTGGTCGAAAAACACCTTCAACCTGAACACCAAGCGCGCGATCGCCGAGAAAGGCGGGCGCATGGAGTGGGTCTCGGGCAGTATGGGCTCGAAGGCCACGATGCTCTATCCGTGTACGATCCTGAAAGGTCGCGGCGCCAGCGCGAACCACATCAGCATCGCCTTCGCGGGCGAGGGACAGAACATCGACACGGGCGCGAAAGTGTATCACAACGCGCCCGACACGAACTCGACGATCGAATCGAAATCCATCAGCAAGGATGGAGGACGGACGAATTATCGTGGGCTCGTGCATATCTCGGACGGGGCGTACGATTCGTCGACGTCGGTGGAGTGTGACGCGCTGATGTTCGACAACGAATCCGTGTCGGACACGATGCCGTACATGGAGATCAACGAATCGAAGGTCGACGTCGCCCACGAGGCGACCGTGGGGAAGATCGGCGACGAGGACGTCTTCTACCTCCAATCGCGTGGATTAGACGACGACGACGCAAAACAGATGATCGTCTCGGGCTTCATCGAGCCGATCACCGAAGAACTGCCCATCGAATACGCCGTCGAGCTCAATCGCCTCATCGAACTCGAAATGGA
>NZ_RDQG01000041.1 GCF_003697815.1 Halalkalicoccus subterraneus
AGGTCGTGGAGGTGTTTGTTGAGCTTCTGCTGGCGTTCTGCGAGCTGACCACGGCCCACGTACTCCGCGCGGAAGTGTGCAGTCAGCGAGTCGACACAGACCAGCCGAACCGGCCACTCGCTCTCCTCGCTCTCGCCGGCGAGCTCCTTTGCCTTCTCTGCGAGCAGCATCTGGTGGTTTGAGTTGAACGCTTTCGCGACGTGGATCTTATCCAGTACGTCCTCGATGAGCGCGTCGAGTGCGGCCTCGTCGTTCGGCCCGCCCTCGATCTCGCGGTGTTCGAGCGTCGCCGCGATGACCTCGTCATCGAGCCCACGGACCATGTCGTCGATCCGCTCGGGTCGGAAGGTGTCCTCCGAATCGATGAAGATCGCGCTCCCCTCCAGTCCGCCCTGCTCGCGGGGGAGCTGGACGTTCACCGCGAGCTGATGGGTGACCTGGGACTTGCCGGCACCGAACTCGCCGTAGACTTCGGTGATCGACTGGGTCTCGACGCCGCCGCCGAGCATCTCGTCGACCTCCGGGATAAGCCATTCGAGCTTGCCGATCCGTTCGCGCCGTTCGAGGACCGTCGAGCCGGTCTCGAACCCGCCGACGTCGGCGGCGTTCCGGGCCGCCCGAATGATGTCGCCGGCGCTCGATTCGCCAACGTCCGCCGTGTTCGAGAGTTCGGCGGGGCTTGCGACCGCGAGGCTGGTGTAGGTATCGTAGCCGTTATCGAGGAGTTTCTCTGCGGTTGCGGGACCGACACCAGGGAGGTCTTCGAGGTCTGAGTCAGCTGCCATACTCCTCCCTTACGCCTATACCCGTATAAACGCTCGTTAACAGGGGAGCGAAAGTGAAACTACACGACGGGATAGGGGTCAGGATCGAGAGAGCCGAACGTTCAAAAGCCGATCAGTCCCAGGGGTGTTTGTCGGGGGAGTCGGGCCACATCGGATACCAGTAGTCAGTGTTGTCCTCGAGGCCGAGTTCCCCATCGAGAACGCTCTGGAGTTTGAACTCGACGGACTGGTCGCGCTCGCGTCCGCGAGTGGGTGCGAAGGGGTAGTACGCGCCACGGCGGAAGGAGTAGACCCAGTAGAGGTAGTTCGAGTTCCTTTCGAACGTGAAGAGGGCCGCCAGCAGCCGCGAGCCGTAGCCCCGCTCGATGAAGGTGTCGGCAGCGAAATGGATGCTGGTGACGAGGTCCTCGGGGTCGCTATCAGTGAGGACGACCCAATGATAGCCCTGCTGGTCCATTTCGATCGCGGCACTCGTCCCGGTTTCGGCCTCGCCGGCCTCGAGGATGTCCCTGACCTCCCGAAGCGTGTCCTCGAAGTCGGTGCTGTCGACGCTCGAAAAACAGAGCGCGGCCGAGCCTTCGTTCGGAAATCCGAGGTCGGCCTCCATCGTCATGTAGGCCGTGCTCATCCCGAAGAGGTCCTCGGGGTCGGCCTCGCGGGTGGCGTCGTGTTCCGCACTGTTACCGAAGATCGCGCGGACCGTGTCCATAAAGCCCATATCGATACCTATCGCCCCCGATACAACAGTTCTCCGGCCTTCCGCTCAGGCCGTCTCCAGTTCGCGTTCGAGGTCGCGCAGTTTCTCGATGCGCTTTTCGGTCGAGGGGTGCGTGCTCGCGATCTTCCCGATGAAGCCCGACTTGATCGGGATGATGAAGAAGGCGTTCATCTCGGCCTGCTCGCGCATGTCCTCCTTGGGCACGCGGTCCATCCGCCCGGAGATCGTCATCAGCGCGCTCGCGAGAGCACTTGGTTTGCCGGTGATCATCGCCGCGCCGCGATCCGCGCTGTACTCGCGGTAGCGCGAGAGCGCACGAATGAGGAGAAAGCTGACGATCCAGACGACCAGCGAGACGAGGATCGCCACCCAGACGGGCGCCTGGTTGCGTCCGTCGCCGCCGCTGAACAGCCAGCCCCAGCGCACGACGATGAACGCGAGCGTCGAGAGGAACGACGCGATGGTCATGACCATCACGTCGCGGTTCTTGATGTGGGACAGTTCGTGAGCCAACACGCCTTCGAGTTCGTCCTCGGAGAGCGCCTGCAGGATGCCCGTGGTCACACAGACGGTGGCGTTCTTCTGGTTGCGTCCGGCCGCAAACGCGTTGGGCACGCGCGAATCGGTGACGGCGACCGTCGGCTTGGGCAGGTCGGCCTGTCGCGACAGGCGAGTGATCGTGTCGTGAAGCTGCGGGTATTCGTCCTCGCTCACCTCGCGTGCGCCCATGCTCTTGAGCGCGAGGGTGTCGCTGAAGAAGTACTGCACCAGCGAGAACCCCCCGAGCATGATCAGCATGGGGATCGCGCTGCCGAAGTACGCGAAGAGGACGCCGGCGAACACGATGTAAAGGGCGAACAACAGGAAGCCCGTGAGGACCATCCGGCCGCGCAGCCCCCAGTCGGTTTGCCACTGCATGTACCCACGATACGGTCCCGAACGTCTAAAGCGTTGAGTATTTCTCGCACGACACGAGACGGATCCAGTCCTGCTGGTCGAGTAGCGCGACGCTTAACCGACCGGATCGGGTAGATCGGGTATGAGCCGATCCGCCTTCTGCCCTCGCTGTGGCGACCCTGTCGAGGGCGGCGAGCGTCCGGACCTGCCGGGCGCGCCCGCCGCCGGCGAGACGGGACTCTGTGATGTCTGTTACTTCGAGGACTTCGAACTCGTTTCCGCCCCCGAGAAGATGACGATCCGAGTCTGTGCACGTTGTGGCGCCGTCCACCGTGGGAACCGCTGGGTCGACGTCGGCGCCGAGGACTACACCGACGTGGCGATCGACGCCGTCACCGAGTCGCTCGGCGTGCACCTCGATGCCGAGGAGGTCGCCTGGCAGGTCGAACCCGAACAAGTGGATCAAAACACGATCCGGATGCACTGCCTTTTCACGGGCGTGGTCCGCGAGGAGATACTCGAAGAGCAGGTGGTCGTTCCGGTGTCGATCTCCCGGGAGACCTGCACGCGCTGTGGCCGGATCGCCGGCAGCTACTACGCCAGCGTCGTCCAGTTGCGTGCGCGGGACCGGACGCCGACGAGCGAGGAACGCGAGGCCGCAAAGGAGATCTCCCACGCCGTGGTCGAGGAGATGGAGGAAACGGGCGACCGGGACGCCTTCGTCACCGAGATCACCGACACCGACGATGGGGTCGACGTGAAGGTCTCGACGACCAACATCGGCAAGAAGATCTCCCAGCGGCTGGTCAACCGCTTCGGCGGCTCTTTCAGCGATTCGGAGACGCTCGTCACCGAGGACGAGGACGGCAACGAAGTGTACAGGGTGACCTACGCGGTCCGTCTGCCGCCGTTTACCAGTGGGGACGTCATCGACCCCGAGGACGGGAACGGGCCGGTGGTCGTCCGCAGCGCCCGGGGCACGGTCAAGGGCCGCCGGCTCGCAACAGGCGGGCGCTACGAGTCGAGTTTCGAGGAGGGTGACTCCCCCGATGCCCGGCGACTCGGCCGGGTCGAGGACGCCCAGCAGACGACGCTCGTCGCGGTCGAGGACGAGCGGGCAGTCCAGGTGCTCGACCCCGAGACCTACGAGTCGAAGACCATCCCCCGGCCGAATTTCCTCGACGCCGAGTCGGGGACCATCCCGGTACTGAAGAGCCGCGCCGGTCTGCACGCCGTCCCCGAGGACGGCTCGGAATGAGCGACGACGACCCGCTCGCGGCGATCGTCCCCAAACCCGACGGCGAACGGACGATCGACGCACTCCGCGAGGAGGGCGTCTACGACGACTCCCGAAAGGTCCGCGAGGCGGGCGGGGACGCGCTCGCGCTACCCGTCACCGCACCACCGACCGAAACCGCGGTACGGGAGGTGATCCGCCAGCCGAACCCCGAACCCCGCACGCACGGACTGGAGGAGATGCTATCTGAGCGGGGCTGGGACGACGGGGAACTCGAACGCGTGCCCAGCTCGTGGGCGGTGATCGGAACCGTGATCCTCGCGCGTTTCGAGGAGGACTGTCCGCGCGAAGGAGAGGTCGGCGAGGCGCTGTTGGAGCTACACGGCAGTGCGGACACCGTCCTCGCTCGCGAGGGAATCGACGGCACGCACCGCGAGCCATCGGTCCGGATCGTGGCCGGTGCGGGCGACACCGAAACGGTCCACACCGAACACGGGACGAGGTACGCACTCGACCTCGCGCGGGTGATGTTCTCGCCGGGCAACAAGCGGGAACGCGCCCGGATGGGCGAGGTCGTGGAGGAAGGCGAGCGCGTGCTGGACATGTTCGCCGGGATCGGCTACTTCGCGCTGCCGATGGCCCGGGCCGACGCGCGCGTGACGGCGATCGAGCGAAACCCCGTCGCGTTCCGATACCTGCTCGAGAACGCGGTGCTGAACGGCGTCGAGGACCGGATCGACGCCTACCGGGCGGACTGTCGAGACGTGGAGATCGACGAGGTCGACCGGGTGGTGATGGGCTACTACGACGCCTCGGAGCCCCGAGACAGCGGGGAGACGGGCACGTCCTACGAGTACCTCCCGAGCGCGCTCGGGGCACTTCGCGACGGTGGCGTCCTCCACATGCACGAGACGACCCCGGAATCCGAGATCCCGGAACGACCCGTCTCGCGGCTCCGGGAAGCCGCGGCGAACGCCGGCAGAACGGTCGATGTCCTCGATACGCGGCGTGTGAAGAGTTACAGCGCGGGCGTCGCCCACGTCGTCCTCGATGCACGGGTCGGCCGTAGCGATTAATTACAGCGAGCGACTGGGGAGAGTATGGACAGACAACAGGCCATCGCGCTCGTTCTCGTGATCCTGATGGTGGGCTCGATGATCGGCAGTCTCGCCCTGATCTAACCGTCGCCCCAAACGTCGTTCAGCGGGTGGTTCGTCCCTCGATCCGACCCCGACGTGCCCGACCCGCCGGTCCGTGAGGGGACCGACCGGGATGACTGGCCGGACCGTGATCCGGTCCGCCGGCCCGGGGTGGTCCCGTTGGTCCCCACACTCGACTCGAAGGGGGGCAGCTCCGGCGACCCCATCCGATCGACCTGCTCGGCGAACCACGGCGGCATGTCGCTTCGTGCGCGCTCAAAGAGGTCGAGCAGGCTCGAATCCGCGAGATAGGTCGCCCCGTAGTCGTCGGGCGAGCGCACGACCCGCCCACAGGCCTGGATCACCGTTCTGAGCGCCGCGCGGTGGTACCACGCCCACCGACCGCGTTCGAGGCGGTGGGCGACCCGCGAGTCGCGCGTGTTCAGATACGGCGCCTTACAGATCACCTGCCAGCGGGCCAGATCGTCCGCCAGGTCGAGCGCTTCTTCCATCTTCACCGAGAGAAAGACGTCGGCTCGGTCGCTCTCCTTCCACGCTTCGAGGGCCGCATTGCGGTCCTCCCGGTCGTGGGTTCGCATCCGGTCGCCGACGCCGAAGTCCGAGAGGAGCGAGGCGAGTCGATCCTGGATCGCATAGGAGTGGGCGTGGACGATCCCCTTCTCGTCGCTGTGGCGGGCCATGATCCGCACGAGCACGCGTGCGACCTTCGGGATCGTTCCCTCGCGTTCGTCGTAGGTCATCTTCCCCTGGGTGACGTCGTACAGCGGGCGGTTTTCCACGGGAAACGTGTGGCCGACGTCGACCAGCGCGACCCGATCGGGGTCGAGGCCGACGCCCCGGCAGAACGCCTCCTTGTTCAGGATCGTCGCCGAGAGCAGGGCGAAACGGTTCGCCCGGTCCCAGACGGTATGCGAGAGGTAGCGCTCGGGGTTCATCGGCTTGATCGACAGGGAGCGATCCTGACTCTGATCGACGGTCCAGGTCGTCGGGCTCTCGGGATCCCGAAAGTCCTTCACGAACCAGTCGAGATCGCCGATCAGCTCCTGCAGGCGGTCGCGTTCGGCGGCCTCGTCGGGACTGAGTTCCTCCTGAGCGAGCAGGTCGTCCTTCCGACGGGTACAGGTCCCGGAGAGCGACTCGGCGTAGCGGGCCGTACGGGAAACCGAGGGCTCCTCGGGGACCGAGAGCTCCTCCCACATCGGGACGGTTCGGGGCCCCAGATCGATCGTCGCGTACATCTCGGCCCATTCGGCGAGCCCGTGGGCCTCGTCGATCACGCAGACGTCGCGGGTGCGAAAGACCTCCGAGCCGGCGGTCTGCATGAAGTAGGCCAGCGTCATCGCCGCGATCGAGCGGTTGGAGGCGATCGCTCTATCGGAGAAGTACGGACAGCGATGCTTCACCGAGCAGTCGTAGCCCCGCTCGCGGGTACAGGGCGCGCGGTTGACTTTCGTGTTCTCCTCGCCGGGAAGGATGCAGGTGTAGTTGCCCTTTCCGCGGATCACCTGAAGGTCCGAGAGGAGAGGATCGCCCGCCACGTCGTCGAGCTGCGAGACCTGGGGCGTGGTGTAGTACGCACCGGTGGCCTGCTTGGGTTCGCTCTCCTCGACCGTCCGGGCGGCTCCGCAGATCGCCCGTGCCAGCAGGGACTTACCGCTGCCGGTGGGCGCGCGCACCAACACCACGTCGTTACCGGCCTCGAAGGCCGCACGGATATCCGAGAGGGCCGAGCGCTGGTTACCCCGGTAGGAGGGCGCGGGGAACTCGTTCTCGATGCGGGCGGGCTGCACTATCGGAGACGGGGCCGGGACAGCCCTAAAGGTAGCGGCTCACTCCGAGAGCGCGGCGACGTCGCTCGCCCCCGGGTGGTCAGGCAAACGCTCGATGCACTTATAACAGAGGAAGTGTTCGGTGTCGTCCTCGAACTCGAGGGTCATCCCGCCCGTGGGCTCCTGGGAGAACGACCAGATGTCGGCGACGCCGCCGGCGATGTGGACGCGCTCCCCACAGCCGTCACACTGCTCGGTGACCATGACCGGCCGTTCTCGCCGCCGAACGAAACGCCTGTCGGCCGAGCCCGCGGAACGGATTGACCGTCTTTAAGGGATATTAATTAGTAAGAATATGATTGGCCATAGAAGGCTTAAAGAAAAATAATACATTCGGATAAAATCCATATAGTTTGCTATTCGTTCTCTTTTATCGGGAAGAGGCGAACACCCTTTCGACAAGTATATATTGAATAGTCGAAAACAGAGGGTATCGCGGCATAACGCAGATCATGAGAAAACAACGTTCATCCAACCCAGCCCTGAATCGTCGGAGTCTTCTGAAGTACGTCGGCACTGCCGGCGCCGTCGGCCTCGCCGGTTGCGCCGGCGGGGGCACCGGCGACGACAACCCGAACAGCAGCGGCAGCGGCAGTGGCGGCAGCGGCGGTGGCGGTGGCACCTCGGGCGAACTCTACTTCGCGCAGGTCAAGGGCGCACTCGATTTCGATCCGATCGTCCTCAACGACGTTCCCTCCCAGCAGATCGTCGGCCAGATGTTCGAGGGACTGTACGCCTACAACGAGGATTCAAGTGGGGTCAATCCCGTACTCGCGTCGGCGAACCGGAAGTCGAGAACGACGGCCAGCGGTACATCGTCGAAATGGTCGAGAACGCGACGTTCCACAACGGCGACCCCGTAACCCCCGAAGACGTCGTCTACTCCTTCGTCGCTCCCCTGGAGGAGGAAACGGAGAACGCCGGTGAGGTCGACATGATCGATTCGGTCGAGGCCATCGACGACCGGACCGTACAGTTCGACCTTGCATACCCCTTTGGGCCGTTCAACTTCACGTTGGTTCGCGAGATAGTTCCACAGTCCGTCCGCGAAGAGGACAGGGACGCGTTCAATCAGCAGAGTCCCGTCGGGTCGGGCCCCTTCCAGTTCAGCGAGTGGCAGGAGGGCGAGTACGTTCGTATCGAGAGCTACGACGACTACTGGGGCGAGAACGCCGCCGAGCTCGATTTCGTCGAGTTCAGCGGCGTCGAGGAGCAGTCGACCCGCGTGACGACGCTGCAGACCGGCGAGAACGACGTCATCGAGACCATCCCCCCGCAGCTGTACGACCAGGTCGAGGGGATGGGCGACGTGACCATCGACGAACAGCCCGCTATCGGCTACTACTACCTCGCGTTCAACTGTGGCGAGGGGCCGACGTCGGACCCGCTGGTTCGCGAGGCGATCGACTACTGCTTCTCGATGGACCAGGAGGTCGCGAACTACGTCGAGCCCGCGGGAGTGCGCCAGTACAGCCCGTTTCCGCAGGCCGTCATCGACGGCTGGGACTTCCCGATCGATCAGTGGGCCGAGATTCCCCACGATCCGGACATCGAGCAGGCCCAGCAGCTCTTCGAGGAGGCCGGCGTTCCCATGGACTACGACTGGCGGATCATCGTCCCGCCGGACGACATGCGCGAGCAGATCGGCGTCGGCGTGGGCAACGGCCTGCAGGAGGCCGGCTTCGAGAACGTCGAGGTCCAGCGCCTCGACTGGGGCGCCTTCACCGATGCCTACACCTCCGGGGCCGAGGACGACTTCAACATGTACTCGCTCGGCTGGTCCAGCGACCCCGATCCCGATGCGTTCGCGTACTACATGTTCGCCCAGGAGAACGAGGGCGTCACACAGGGGGTCTTCTACGACAACGACGAGGTCGACCAGCAGATCCTCGATGCGCGTCAGTCGGCCGACGAAGAGGAGCGTAGACAGCTCTACATCGAATCGACCACCACGATCCTCGAGGATCGGGTCCACCTGCCGGCGTACAACCTGATCAACGGCTACGCGTTCAAGGACTACGTCTCGGGCTACCAGTCACACCCCGATTCGGGCACCATCCCGCTTGCGGAGTCGTTCGCGACGACGTCCGTCGAGTAGACGAACGGTCACCATTCGGAGAGATTCGTTTTCGGATCAACGCGGTTATAACGACGGCTCGGTTGCATCGAACTCACAGCACGCGAACGTTCATAAAAAAATACCAATAGAACAACCACATGGGACTCCTTCGATACACGGCGTGGCGGTGCCTGCAGGCGATCCCCGTCCTCGTCGGCATCCTGACGATCACCTTCTTCCTCACCAACGCGATTCCGGGTGATCCCGTCAGCATCATGCTCGGGCCAACCCCGAGCGCCGAGATGGTCGAGCAGATACAGGCTCGCTACGGACTGAACCAACCGCTGCACGAACGGTATTTCAACTACTTGGCCGGCGTCGCACAGGGCGATCTGGGCCACAGCATCTACTACGACGTGCCTGTCCTGACGAAGATCATCGAGCGCCTACCGGTGACGGCGTATCTCGTCTTCTCGTCGTTCGGGTTCGCGCTGCTGACGGCGATCCCGCTCGGCGTGATCTCCGCGGAGCGGCGCAACGAGCCGGTCGATCACGTCTCGCGGATCATCGCGCTGATCGGCGTCTCGACGCCCTCCTTCTGGATCGGGCTGTTGCTGATCATCGTCTTCTCGTTTCAGTTGGGGCTGTTGCCCGCGACGGGGCTGTTCCTCCCGTGGGCCGACCCCGCGAACGTCCGGGGGGCAGTTACCCAACTCGACGTCGTTCTCGAGTCGTTCAAGCGACTGGTGATGCCGATGGTCGCGCTCGGAACGCTACAGATGGCCTCGATCACCCGCATCGAGCGCTCCTCGATGGTCGACTCGCTGCAGAACGAGTACGTCAAACTCGCGCGCGCCTACGGCGTCGACGAGCGCGGTGTGGTCTGGAAACACGCGTTCAAGCCGGCCCAGCTTCCGGTCATTACCATCGTCGGGCTCGGGCTCAGCACGGCGCTGGGCGGGGCGGTGCTCATCGAGACCGTCTTCGAGATCAACGGAATGGGGCGACTCATCATTCAGGCGATCAACAACCAAGACTACCCGCTGATAATGGGCACGACGTTCATGCTCGGGGCGCTGTATCTGGTCGGCGTCATCATCACGGACATCTCGTATGCGTACATCGACCCGCGGGTCAGCTACGGTGAGAAATAATGGCAGTACACGAATCACAGGGGGAAGAGGAGTTCGCCGACGAACCCACGGAGGGTGGCGTGGACGAAGTCGAAGCCCGCGTCGGCCTGTCGTACACGCTCAAGCAGGTCAAACGCGACTCGACGGCCCGGTTCGGCTTTTACCTCATCGCGTTCATCACGGCGATCGCGGTCTTCGCAAGCATCGATTACTACCTGCTCGACTACAGGATGGCGGAGGCCATCCCGTTCCTCCATCACCCCGAGCGAGATCCCATGGAAATCAACACGCTGTTGCCGCCGGTCGGAATGGAAAACGGGCTCGGCTCGGGAACGTGGGAGTACCCACTGGGAACCGACCACCGCGGTCGGGACATCTTCACGCGGATGATCTACGGCACGCGCATCGCGATGACCGTTGGCCTGTCGGCGACGGCGATCGGCCTCGTCGGGGGCACCCTCGTCGGGGCGGTCTCGGGCTACTACGGGGGCTGGATCGACGACGTCCTCCAGCGGATAGCCGACACCATCTACGCCATCCCGTTTCTGGTGCTGGTCATCGCGTTCATGTCGGCGTTCGGGCGCGACATCAGTTACGCGATGATCGGGGTTGGCATCGCCTCGATACCGGTGTTCAACCGACTGATCCGCTCGCGGGTCGTCTCGATCCGCGAGGAGGAGTACATCGAGGCGGCCAAGGCCGCCGGGGTGAAAGACAGGAACATCATCCTCAAACACGTCATCCCCAACAGCTTCGCGCCGGTGTTGGTCCAGGCGACCCTGCAGGTCGGCGTCAGCATCCTCATCGTCGCCGGCCTCTCGTTTCTGGGCTTCGGTGCACAGCCGCCGACCCCCTCGTGGGGACAGATGCTCGCGGCATCGCGAAACTACATGCTACCGGCGCCGACGTTCAGCATCTGGCCGGGCATCGCCATCCTCGTCACCGTGGTCGCGTTCAACCTCCTCGGTGACGGGCTGCAGGACGCACTCGATCCACGGATCAACAACTGACAATGAACGAGGAACCACTGCTGAAAGTAGAGAACCTGAAGACCCAGTTCTTCACCGAAGACGGCACCGTCCGGGCGGTCGACGGCATCTCCTTCGAGGTCTATGAGGGCGAACTCGTCGGGCTGGTCGGCGAATCGGGGGCCGGAAAGAGCGTCGCCGCCATGAGCATCATGCGGCTGATCGACAGCCCCGGTGTCATCGTCGACGGCGAGGTGACCTTCAAGGGCGAGACCCTCATCGGCTACGAGGAAACCACCGGAGAACCCGGCGAGCCGCCCGAACTAGTCGAACGCGAAGGAATGCTCACCGAGGAGCAGATGCGAACGCAGGTTCGCGGTCGGGAGATCGCGATCATCTTCCAAGACCCGATGGAGAGTCTCAATCCGGTCTTTACCGTCGGCTCACAGGTGAGAGAGTTCATCGAACTCAACCGCGACCTCTCGGGCGAGGCGGCCAAGGCCGAGACGATCGATATGCTCCGGGAGGTCGGCATCCCCGAGCCCGAGAAACGCTACGAGCAGTACCCCCATCAGTTCTCGGGCGGGATGCGCCAGCGCGTGCTGATCGCGATGGCGCTGGCCTGCGAGCCCAGCCTGATCATCGCCGACGAACCGACGACGGCGCTCGACGTCACCGTCGAGGG